>NZ_JAQPZP010000010.1:0-113926 GCF_037619215.1 Leucobacter sp. USCH14 | reverse complement strand
GGAAGCTAAGGCTGACTGCGCCGATGGTACTGCAAGGGGGACCTTGTGGGAGAGTAGGACACCGCCGGACACCTTTTACAGAAAGGGTCGTACAGTGAGAGCCAAAGCTGGCTCGCATTGTGCGGCCCTTTCGCTTGTTATAGACATTTCAACAGCGCTGATTTTCGGAGGCACCTCATGAATGAACGACCCGATCGGAACGATTCCTCGGATCGTGGTCCCCGGAAACAGCGTGGAGGCGGCGAGCGGAACGCCGGTGGGCCGCGGTCGTCGAACGGCGGCGACCGCCGTCGTCCCGACTACGGCAACCGCGATGACCGCCGCCCGCAGCGGGATGGGGATCGCCGTCGGCCTGAGTACGGGAATCGAGATGACCGTCGGCCGCAGCGCGATGGGGATCGTCGCCCGCAGCGCGAAGACCGCGCGCCTCGCCGGAGCTTCGGCGACCGCGATGATCGCGGGCCCCGGCGGAGGTTCGAGGATGGTGATGGGGATCGGCGCTTGCAGCGCGATGGCGACCGTCGGCCGCAGCGCGATGGCGACCGTCGGCCGCAGCGCGATGGCGACCGTCGGCCGCAGCGCGATGGCGACCGCCGACCCCAGTACGGGAGCCGCGACGATCGCGAGCCTCGTCGGGGTGGCTCGAGCGACCGCGATCAGCGATCGCCGCGTCGCGACTTCGGTGACCGTGACGATCGTCGCCCGCAGCGCGATGACCGAGGACCGCGAAAGGGCTTCGGCGGCCGCGACGATCGCGGGCCGCAGCGGGATGGCGACCGCCGCCCGCGGCGGGAGTTCGGTGATCGCGATGACCGCCGCCCGCAGTACGGCAACCGCGACGATCGTCGCCCGCAGCGCGATGATCGCGGTTCCCAGCGGAACTTCGGCGAACGCGACGGCGACCGTCGTCCGCAGCGGGACGGCGACCGTCGTCCGCGGCGTGAGTTCGGCGATCGCGAGGATCGTCGTCCGCAGCGTGATGCAGCACCTGCGTACGGCCGGGGCGGCACTCGCGGCGCCGGGCGGAGCGACCGCGGTGGCCGCGACCGCACGTTCACCGAGGCTGAGCGTCTGCAGCACGAGCTGCGCCCGGTGCGTTCGGACCATCGCGACCCGGTTCTGCCCGAGGAGGTCCAGCCGAAGGATCTGCACCCGTCGGCTCGCAATGAACTCAAGACGTTGCAGGCCGACGTGCAGGAGCGTGTCGCCCGCCACCTGGCTATGGTCGCCTTCCTCATCGACGACGACCCGGAGCTCGCGCATCAGCACGCCCTCTCGGCGAACCGCCGCGCGGGGCGCATCCCCGTTGCTCGCGAGACCCTGGCCATCACCGCTTATCGCACGGGCGACTTCGCGCTCGCCCTTCGCGAGCTGCGCACCTATCGCCGTCTAAGCGGCCTCGACGGGCACGTGTCGCTCATGGTGGATTGCGAACGCGGGCTCGGCCGGCCCGATAAGGCGATCGAAACGGGCCTCGAAGTGGACGCGTCGAAGCTGGATACGGAGCAGCGCGTGCATCTCGCCATTGCGATGTCGGGCGCACGACTGGATCTGGGGCAGACGCAGCAGGCGCTGTTCGAACTCGAGATTCCCGAGCTGAACCCGTCGAAGGCCTTCTCGTGGAGCCCCGACCTATTCGCCGCGTACTCGGCGGTGCTCGAAGATCTCGGCCGTTCGCAGGAGGCGGCGAAGTGGCTGGATCATGCAGAGCGCGCCGCGCGCGCACTGCAGGCGCACCACGGGTCGCACGATGAGCTCGAGGTGTTCGAGGTCTATGAGGACGAGGTCGAGACCGAGGTCGAAGCGGAGATCGAGAACGAGGCCGCCGAAGAGGTCATCGGCGAGTTCCAGACCGTGGACCAGGTGCCGGGTGACGCGCCCGCGACGACGGGAGCCGCTGGAGCGGACGAGGAGATGTCGATCGAGGACGAGGTGGACGAGTTGCTCGCGGCGGCCGGGATCACCGGTGCCGACGAGGAGTCGAAGGCGACGACGCAGGCGCTCGAGGGGTCCGATTCGGAGACGGAGCGGCGCGACTGATGGGGTGGTTCGGGAAACGATCCACTGCGCTCGGCGCAGCGCCGATCGAGGGCCGCGAGCTCGTGCTCGCGGACCTCGACGGCGTGATCTACCGCGGGCCCGACGCGATCCCGCATGCCGTTGCGGAGCTCAATCGGGCCGGGCAAGCGGTGCGAGTCGGATACGTGACCAATAACGCATCGCGCACCGATGAGACGGTGGCTGCGCACCTGCGCGAGCTCGGGTTGCAGGCGGAGGCCTCCGAGATCGTCACCTCGCCCCAGGCCGCGGTGACCGTCTTGCGGCAGACCGTGGCCGCTGGGTCTCGGGTGCTGGTGATCGGCGGCGATGGGCTCGTCGACGAGCTTGAGAAGGCGGGCTTCGAGGTGACCCGGAGCGCCGATGAGCATCCTGCGGCCGTCGTTCAGGGGTTCGCCCCCGAGGTCGGCTGGGCGCATCTGGCCGAGGCCGCGTTCGCACTCGCGGAGGAGCCGGGTCGGGATCCTCTGCCCTGGATCGCGACGAACACGGACTGGACGATTCCCGTGGCCCGTGGCCTTGCGCCCGGCAACGGAACGCTCGTCTCCGCAGTGCATACCGCGGTGCAGCGGCTGCCGGTCTTCGCTGGAAAGCCCGAGACGCCGATCTTCGAGGCCGCGTTCGAGCGCTTCGGCACGCGCAACGCCCTCATGATCGGGGATCGCCTCGATACCGACATCAAGGGCGCGATCGCGGCCGGCATCCCTTCGCTGCACGTGCTGACCGGGGTGGACCGGCCGAAGCAGCTCGTGGCGGCGTCTCAGGACATGCGCCCCGACTTCATCGTCGCATCGCTCACCGAGCTGCATGAGCCGTACCCCACCACGGAGCGCCTGCGAGATGGGACGATGCAGGTCGGTTCGGCGAAGGTGCGCATGGACGGGCACATCGCCTCGGTCGTCGCCGAGGGCGATTCCGCGATCAACCTGCTTCGTGCGGGGTGCGCGGCCATCTGGGCCTCGGGGCTTGCGATCTACGGCCTCAAGGTGCCGGAGATCCTCTACGAGGATCACTGGCGTTGACCCCCGGCACTCGTGTCGGCGGTCCTCGCTAGTCTTGAGGCATGGGCGAAACCGAGAAGCGCGAGGGGCAGGCGGTCGAGAGCTCCGCGCGCTCCGGCGATGGGGATGCCGCGAGCGACGGGCTGCTGAGCCGCATCGAGCTGATCGAGTCGCAACCGCTTGCGCACCGGGCCCAGATGTTCGAGCAGGTGCATGACGAACTCCTCGCCGAGTTGCAGAGAGGCGACCATGGCGGCGCCTGAGTCGCCGGTCGACCGCCGCGCCACCTGGGCGGGCGATGCGCAGCGCCTCGACCGAGTGCTGCCGCTTCTCGGCCTCGCTCGCTCTCGGAGCCGCGCGACGGAACTCATCGGGGGCGGTCACGTCGCGGTCAACGGCGTCGCCGCCGCGAAGCCCGGCACGAGAGTCGCCTCGGGCGACCTCGTGGTGGTCGCCGGCGACGATCAGTACGTGGGCCGCGCGGCGCACAAGCTGCTCGCCGCGCTGGAGGAGTTCCAGGTCGGCCCGGCCGACCGCGTTGCGCTCGATCTGGGCGCGTCCACGGGAGGCTTCACACAGGTGCTCCTGGAGCGCGGCGCGCGCACGGTGCTCGCCATCGATGTCGGCCACGATCAGCTCGCGCCGCAGCTGCGCGATGACTCGCGCGTCAAGCTCGTCGAGGGGCGCAACGCGCGCGAGCTCACGCCGAGCAACCTCGCCGCCGACACAGGGATCTCCGAGGCTCCCACCCTTGTCGTCGCCGACCTGTCGTTCATCTCGCTCCGCCTGGTGCTCCCAGCGATCTCGGCGTGCGCCGCCCCGGATGCCGAGCTGGTGCTGCTCGTCAAGCCGCAGTTCGAAGTCGGCCGCGTGAAGGACGGCGTCGTCACGTCGCCGGGGCAGTGGCGCGATGCGGTGCTCGGGGTGATGCACGCCGCGGAGGAGCACGGGTTCACGCCGGGCGGTCTGGCGGTGTCGCCGGTGACCGGCGCGCGGGGCAACCGCGAGTTCCTGGCGCACTTCGTGCGCGGCGGCGAGACCGGTGCGACAGAATGGGAGGCGCGCGTCGCCGAGCTCACCGGGGCTCACGGTGCGCGTTCGAACAGCGACCATGCACGAGCGGACGAAGGGCGATGAGCATGCAGCTCGACGAACCACGGCGGATCCTGATCGTCTCGCACACGCACCGCGACGAAGCGGTCGCAGCAACGGTCGAGGCGGTGACCGCGCTGCTCGCGGCGGACGTCGTCCCGGTGTTCGATGCGCAGGATCGCGTCGATTTCTCGCCGCACCTCGAAGTGGAACGGACCGCCCTGCTCGGTGCAGAGGTTGCAGTGACCGAGCTCGAAGCCGCCATCGTGCTCGGCGGTGACGGCACGATCCTCCGCGCCGCCGAGCTGCTGCGAGGATCGGAATGCCCGATCGTCGGAGTGAACCTCGGCCACGTGGGCTTTCTCGCGGAGATGGAGAGCTTCGATCTGACGACCACCATCGACCGGGTGCTGCGTCGCGACTACACGGTCGAAGAACGGCTCACCGTCGACGTCAGGGCGACGTTCGACGGTCGGACGATCGCTGACACCTGGGCGCTCAACGAGGCGAGCGTCGAGAAGCAGCGCCGCATGCTCGAGGTGGAGATCGGTGTCGACAGCCGCCCAATCTCGACGTTCGCCTGCGACGGAGTCGTGCTCGCGACCCCGACCGGTTCGACGGCGTACGCGTTCTCGGCCGGCGGCCCGATTGTCTGGCCGACGGTGCAGGCCATGCTCATCGTGCCGATCGCGGCGCACGCGCTGTTCGACCGGCCCCTGGTCACCGGAACCAACTCCGAGTTGCGCGTCCGCATCCTGCCCGAGAACATCGGGCCCGGAGTGCTGTGGTGCGACGGGCGGCGTCGCACCGAGCTGCCCGCTGGGTCGGTGGTGACGGTCAGCCGATCCGCCGAATCGGTGAAGCTCGCGCGCCTGAACGCCGGCGTCTTCTCCGATCGGCTCGTTCGCAAGTTCCACCTGCCGACGTCGGGATGGCGCGGCAGCCGACGCGGTGGGGAGGTCGCATGATCGAAGAACTCAGGATCAGGGATCTGGGCGTCATCGTCGATTCGACGGTTCCGCTCGGCCCGGGGTTCACCGCGATCACGGGGGAGACCGGCGCCGGCAAGACCATGGTCGTGAGCGCGCTCGGCCTCCTGATGGGGGAGCGCAGCGACGCCGGAGCGGTGCGCTCGGGTGCGAGCCAGGCGCGCGTGCACGGGATCGTCCGCACTATGGACGAGACCGTCGCCGACATCGTCGATGAGCTGGGCGGTGAGATCGAGGACGGCGAGCTCGTGCTCAGCCGGATCGTGAGCGCTGAGGGGCGCAGCCGTGCGGGCATCGGCGGGGCGAGCGCCCCGGCCGGGAGCCTCGGGCGTCTGGCCGATCGCCTCTTCGCCGTGCACGGCCAGTCGGAGCAGCTGCGTCTCAAGTCGACCGCAGCGCAGCGCGACACGCTGGATCGCTTCGGAGGCGAGGCGATCGCGAGCACCCTTGCGGAGTACCGCGACAGCCACCGGGAGCGTCAGCGCCTCAGCGAGCGCGTTCGGGAGCTGACCGAGTCGCGCGACGAGCGCGCTGCGGAGGCCGCGCGACTGCGGGCGGAGCTCGAGGAGATCGCCGCCGTCGATCCGCAGGCCGGCGAGGAGACCGAGCTCGCCGGGCGAATCGAGCTGCTGAGCAACGTCGAGGCGCTGCGGTCGGCCACGTCGACGGCTCACGAGGCGCTCGCGAGCGAATCCGACGAGCCCCTCGCACGCGACGCGGGAGGCCTCGTCGATGAGGCCGTACGCGAGCTCGAACGGGTCGCCGATTTCGATCCGCGGCTCGCGGCGGTGCTCGAGACGCTGCGCGGTGTGAGCTTCCAGGTCGCGGATGCCGCGAAGGAACTCGCGGCCTACGCGGGCGACCTCGACGAGGAGGGGCCGGGCGAACTCGCCCGCGCGAACGATCGTCTCGCCGCGTTGAACGGGCTGTTCCGGCTGTACGGCGCCGACAGCGCTGCCGTCATCGCCACCGCGGAGGCGGCTGCGCTGCGACTTGCGGAACTCGACGGCGACGGCGGGCTGGTCGATGAACTCTCGGAGCGGTTGGACGCGGAGACGGAGCGCGAGAGCGCACTCGCCGCTCGGCTGACCGAGCAGCGGACGGCCGCCGCCGCTCGACTGTCGGAGCTCGTGACGGCCGAGCTGCGGCAGCTCGCGTTGCCCGACGCCGAGTTCGTGGTCGACGTGTCGCCTGCGAGCGCACTCGGATCCTCGGGCGGAGACGACGTGCAGCTGCTGCTGAGTCCGCACCCCGGTGCCGCGCCGCGACCCGTTGCGAAGACCGCTTCCGGGGGCGAGCTCTCGCGCGTAATGCTGGCGCTGGAAGTCGTGGTCGCCGCCGTGGACCCGGTGCCGACCTTCGTGTTCGACGAGGTCGACGCCGGCGTCGGCGGGGCCGCGGCGATCGAGATCGGCCGCCGCCTGGCGCGCCTGTCGCGAACCTCGCAGGTCATTGTGGTCACCCACCTCGCCCAGGTCGCGGCGTTCGCCTCGAACCACCTGCAGGTGGTGAAGGACTCGGCGGGAGGCTTCACGGAGAGCAGCTGCCGGCGGCTCGACGGCGACGCACGTCTGGCCGAGATGGCGCGTCTGCTCTCGGGGCTCAGCGATTCCGAGAGCGCGCTCGAGCACGCAGCCGAACTGCTGGCGCTGCGCGATTCCGTGTGAGCGTAGCAGTGTCCCCGGACACTGCTACGCTCCACACATGGTGAAGTGGTTCGGCCGGTTGAGCGCTCGGGTTCCGAGGAAGCCGGATATCAACGACGATGCGGCCGCGAAGGCGGAGTATCTCGACACGCACCCGGACGTGAAGCACGCCGATCTCGAGCAGATGGACTCCGAGACGCGGGAGATGTACCGCGACGCACGCGAAGCGGCGGTCGACGCCCGCGAGGAGCGGGCGAGGGCCCGTACGCGCGAGTTCGTGATCCGCGGGCCGTTCCAGCTCGGCTTCACCATCACGCTCGGCGTGCTGGTCGCGCTGCTCTTCGGCGGGATGATCCAGCAGCTCACCACGATCATCATGTACGTGGCGTCGGCGCTGTTCATCGCGCTCAGCCTCGACCCGGTCGTGCGCGCACTGCAGCGGCGCGGGCTGAACCGCCCGCTCGGCATCGCCGTCGTGTTCAGCGGCTTCGTGCTCATCATCGCCGGGTTGCTCGCGATCATCATCCCGATGATCGCGAACCAGATCACGCTGCTCGTGCGCAGCGCGCCCTGGCTGGTGCGGGACATCATGCGACAGCCGTGGTTCGTGGATCTCGATCAGCGCTTCGGCAAGTTCATCGACTTCGACCAGCTGCTCGAGATCGGCCAGGACTTCGTCAGCAAGCCCGAGAACTGGGCGCAGGTCGCGGGCGGGGTATGGGAGGCGGGCATCGGCATCGCCAACGGCCTGACGGCCGGGCTCATCGTGCTGATCCTGACCCTCTACTTTCTCGCCTCGCTGCGTGCGATGAAGCGGGCCTTCTACTCGCTCGTGCCGCGGTCGGGCCGGGCGAAGGTGATGGACATCACGGAGCAGGTCACGAAGTCCGTCGGCGGGTACGTCAACGGCATGGTCATCCTCGCCTTCATCAACGCGGTGCTCGGGTTCGTGATGATGACCATCGTGGATGTTCCGTTCGCGGGCCTGGTCGCGGTGGGCGTCTTCTTCCTGGCGCTGATTCCGCTGATCGGATCGGTGGTCGCGACGGTGCTCGTCACCGTCGTCGCACTGTTCGACGAGCCGACCACCGCGATCATCGCCGCCGTCTACTACCTCATCTACATGCAGATCGAGTCGTACCTGCTGACGCCGCGCGTGATGAACCGGGTCGTATCCGTGCCCGGCGCACTCGTCGTCATCGGCGCGCTCGCAGGCGGCACCCTGCTCGGATTGCTCGGGGCGCTCGTGGCGATCCCGGTCACCGCGGCGGTGCTCATGATCATCAAGCAGGTGTGGGTGCCGCGTCAGGAGATGCGCTGACGCAGCGCCCACACGACCGAGTGGAACTGATAGGATTGAAGCCCGTGGGAACAGAGCAGAGCGCGGACCAGACCGGAATCACCAAACACATCTTCGTGACCGGAGGTGTCGTTTCTTCGCTGGGCAAGGGCCTCACCGCCGCCAGTCTCGGAAACCTGCTGACGGCGCGCGGTCTGCACGTCGTCATGCAGAAGCTCGATCCTTATCTCAATGTGGATCCGGGCACGATGAACCCCTTCCAGCACGGCGAGGTCTTCGTGACCGACGACGGCGCGGAGACGGACCTCGACATCGGGCACTACGAGCGATTCCTGGGAATCGATCTCTCGCAGGCGGCGAACGTCACGACGGGGCAGATCTACTCGACCGTCATCGCCAAGGAGCGACGCGGCGAGTACCTGGGCGACACCGTGCAGGTGATCCCGCACATCACCAATGAGATCAAGCGCCGCATGCGGCTGCAGGCCTCTGAGACGCCCCGCCCCGATGTCATCATCACCGAGGTCGGCGGCACGGTCGGCGACATCGAATCGCAGCCGTTCCTCGAATCGGCGCGCCAGGTGCGTCATGAGCTCGGCCGGGGGAACGTCTTCTTCGTGCACGTCTCACTCGTGCCCTTCATGGGTGCCTCGGGTGAGCAGAAGACCAAGCCCACCCAGCACTCCGTCGCCGCGCTGCGCTCGATCGGCATCCAGCCGGACGCGCTGGTGCTCCGCAGCGACCGGCCGGTCACCGACGACAACCTCCGCAAGATCGCGCTGATGTGCGACGTCGACGAAGAGGCCGTCGTGAACGCCATCGACGTGCCGAGCATCTACGACCTGCCGCAGCTGCTCCACGATCAGAGCCTCGACAGCATCATCGTAGAGAATCTCGGCCTCGCCGACCGCGCGAACGACGTGGACTGGGCGGGCTGGCAGCCCGTGCTCGACGCTGTGCACCACCCGAAGGGGGAGGTGACGCTCGCGCTCGTCGGCAAGTACATCGACCTGCCCGATGCGTACCTCTCCGTCACCGAGGCGCTGCGCGCAGGCGGATTCGCGCACTCCACGAAGGTCAACATCCGGTGGGTGCCCTCCGACAGCTGCCAGACGCCCGAGGGCGCACTCGAGGCGCTCGGAGACGTCGACGGCATCTGCGTGCCCGGCGGCTTCGGCATTCGCGGCATCGAGGGCAAGCTCGGAGCCCTGCGCTTCGCGCGCGAGAACCACATTCCGACCCTCGGCCTGTGCCTCGGCCTGCAGTGCATGGTGATCGAGTACGCGCGCAACGTGACGGGACTCGAGGGCGCGTCGTCCACGGAGTTCGACCCGGAGACCCCGGTTCCGGTGATCGCCACAATGGCCGAGCAGGTCGACATCATCGACGGCGGAGACCTCGGCGGAACGATGCGACTCGGCCTGTACGAGGCCGCTCTCACCGAGGGATCGCTCGCAGCGTCGCTCTACGGTGCGCCGACCGCGACCGAACGCCATCGTCACCGCTACGAGGTCAGCAATCGCTACCGCGACGAGATCGGAGCCTCGGGGCTCTCGTTCTCGGGCACCAGCCCCGACGGGGCGCTCGTCGAGTACGTCGAGCTGCCGACCGACGTGCACCCGTTCTACATCGCCACCCAGGCGCACCCCGAGCTCCGCTCGCGGCCCGGAACGCCGCACCCGCTCTTCGCGGGGCTCGTCGAGGCCTCGATTCATCGTCGCGACGCCGCTCAGCTGTTCGAGGTCGAGAACGGTGAGTGACGTCGTCGGCGCGCCGGAGAGCGGTGTGGGTGAGGCGGTGCGCGACTCGTCCGCCGACGAGCGCGCCGACGCGGTCGCCTCACTGGCCGACGAGCGCGCCGACGACGTGCGCGTCGAGGAGAGCACGGTGCTCGCGCACGGCGCGGTCTGGGACATGCGCCGCGACCGGTTCGCGTTCGCGGGCACCGACTTGGAACGCGAATACCTCGATCACACGGGCGCCGTCTCAGTGCTCGCGCTCGACGACGCGGATCGGGTGCTCCTCATCAAGCAGTACCGGCACTCCACCGGTCACCGGCTCTGGGAGATTCCGGCGGGCCTGATGGACGTGCCCGGGGAATCCGGGCTCGTCGGCGCGCGGCGCGAACTCGCGGAGGAAGTCGACCTGCAGGCCGAGCGGTGGCACCTGCTGCTCGACCTGTTCCTGGCACCCGGCAGCTCGACGGAGTCCATGCGCATCTTCCTCGCACGCGGGCTCTCGCCGGTCGAGCACGACTACGTGCGCTCGGACGAGGAAGCCGAACTCCACCCCGAGTGGGTGCCGCTCGATGACGTCGTGGACGCGGTGCTCGACGGTCGCGTGCAGAACACGGTCACGGCGAACGCCGTGCTCGCCGCCGCCGCCGCTCGCGCGCGCGGGTGGCGGACGCTGCGCGATCCCGACCTCCCCTGGAAGGGCCGCGACGCGGTGCGGGGAGAGAAATCGCACTGATGCCGCTCACCGTCGCCCAGGGAACCGAGCGGTACCTGCGACACGTGGCGCTCGAACTCGGTCTCTCGGCGAACAGCCAGGCCGCGTATCGACGGGATCTCGCGGCGTACGCCGCCTGGCTCGCCCGGCGAGGCACGACCGACCTCGGCAGCGTCACCCCGGACACCCTCTCGGAGTACGTCGCCGACCTGGCGAGCCCGCAGATCACGCCCGAGGGCGAGCCGAGACCGCCGCTCGCCGCCGCGTCGATCACCAGGCGCCTCTCGACGGTGCGCGGCATGCACCGGTTCCTGTTCGAGGAGGGGCTGCTCGAAGCGCACGCCGGGAGCGGGGTGCGCACCCCGAAGCGTGCGCAGCGGCTGCCGAAGGCGTTGCCGATCGAAGACGTCGAAGCGCTGCTGCGCGCCGCGGGCGGCGACGACCCGGTGGGCCTTCGCGACCGCGCCCTGCTCGAGCTGCTGTATGCGAGCGGCGCTCGCGTCAGCGAGATCACCGCCCTCGACGTCGACGACCTGCTGGCGGCTCCCGGCCATGAGGAAGCGGGCGGTGACCCCGAGTCGGCCCTGGGCGGGGGCGGCTTCGTGCAGGTGACGGGCAAGGGGGCGAAGCAGCGCATCGTGCCCTACGGCAGCTACGCCGGCAGAGCGCTCGCCGCCTATCTCGTGCGCGCGCGACCCGCGATGGCGGCGCGTGGTTCGGGCACTCCGGCGCTGTTCGTGGGTCCGCGGGGCGCGCGACTGTCGCGGCAGAGCGCCTGGCTCGTCATCAAGGCCGCTGCCGAGCGCGCGGAGCTCACGCAGGAGATCTCCCCGCACACGCTGCGCCACTCCTTCGCGACGCACCTCCTGGCCGGGGGCGCCGATGTGCGCACCGTGCAGGAGCTGCTCGGCCACGCCTCTGTGACGACCACGCAGATCTACACGCAGGTCACCGCCGACACCCTGCGCGAGCACTACCTGCTCGCCCACCCGCGGGCCACCTAGCCGCCCCTCGGTTGAACGGCAGGTTGCCGAACGGGAAAGGTTCGGTGCCGAGGGCCGAAATCTCGGCGATACGGTCACGCGTCGATCGTCTCAGGTGACATATTCGAAGCAGACCGCCCGCGCTGCCCGAATCCGGCACCCGCGGCACCATGCCGACAGCGAAGTAGATACCGTCCCGTGAATGCCACTCCGAGCGAGGATCCGCAGGTTCCGCAGGATCCGCAGGTTCCGCTGACCCGCGGCTCCCACGCCGCCCCCGAGCGCACGCTCATCGACATCCTGCGCGCGAGTGCCGAGTCGCACCCCGAGGCCTCCGCGATCGATGCGGGCGCGGGAGCGCTCAGTTACCGGGAGCTGCTCGTCGCCGTCGAGGTGCGCGCCGACGAGCTGCGCCGGGCGGGCGTGCAGCGGGGCGACCGTGTCGGAGTGCGCATCGACTCGGGATCGCAGGAGCTCTACATCGCGATTCTCGCCATCATGCTCGCGGGCGCCGCCTACGTGCCCGTCGACGCCGACGACACGGACGAGCGCGCCCGGCTGGTGTTCGGCGAGGCCGGAGTCGTGGGCATCGTGGGGAACGACGGGTTCGTGCTTCGGGAGCAGCGGAGCGCTGCCACCGCGGCACCCGGGTCGCCCGCGCCGCACGAGTCGCCGGACGGCGCCGGTGCGGATCCGACACCCGATGATGACGCCTGGATCATCTTCACCTCGGGCTCGACGGGGGTGCCGAAGGGCGTCGCCGTGACGCACCGCTCCGCCGCCGCGTTCGTGGATGCCGAGGCGCGCATGTTCCTGCAGCAGGATCCGCTCGGCCCGGGCGACCGCGTGCTCGCCGGCCTCTCCGTCGCGTTCGACGCGTCGTGCGAGGAGATGTGGCTCGCCTGGCGGCACGGCGCGTGCCTCGTCCCCGCGCCGCGAGCGATCGTGCGCGCGGGGGAGGACCTCGCGCAGTGGCTCGTGCGCCAGAGCATCAGCGTCATCTCGACGGTGCCGACGCTCGCGGCGATGTGGCCGCGCGAGGCGATCGAGCACGTGCGGCTGCTGATCTTCGGCGGTGAGGCGTGCCCGCCGGAGCTCGCGGCCCGGCTCTTGGAGCCCGGGCGCGAGGTGTGGAACACGTACGGCCCGACCGAGGCGACGGTCGTCGCATGCGGGTGCCCGCTCGACGGAGTATCGCCGATCAGCATCGGCCTGCCCCTCGACGGCTGGGACCTCGCGGTGGTCGACGCCTCCGGCCGACGTGTCGCGCCGGGGGAGTCGGGGGAGCTCATCATCGGGGGCGTCGGTCTCGCGCGCTATCTCGACCCCGCGAAGGATGCTGAGAAGTACGCGCCGATGCCCGAGCTCGGGTGGGAGCGCGCCTACCGCTCGGGCGACCTCGTGCGATACGAGCCGACCGGTCTCATGTTTCTCGGGCGGGCCGACGACCAGGTCAAGGTGGGCGGCCGCCGCATCGAGCTCGGCGAGGTCGAGAACGCGCTGCAGGAGCTGCCGGGCGTGACGGCCGCTGCGGCCGCGGTGCGCTCAAGCGAGTCGGGAGTGCCGGTGCTCGTCGGCTACCTCGTGGTCGAAGGGGAGGAGCCGCTTGATCGCGCGCTCGCGCGGGAGCACCTGTCGGAGCGCCTCGCTGCCGGAGTGATGCCGCTGCTCGCGGTGGTCGACTCGCTGCCGATGCGCACCTCGGGCAAGGTCGATCGCGCGGCGCTGCCCTGGCCGCTTCCGGGGGTCGACGCCCCGGCTGCCACGGGCCTCACGGAGAGCGAGCAGTGGGTGGCGGCTCAATGGCAGGCCGTGCTCGGCGTGCCCGTGCCGGGGCGCGACGCCGACTTCTTCGACCTCGGCGGCGGGTCGCTCGCGGCGGCGCAACTGGTCTCGCGGATCCGCACCCGCGTCGCCGAGTTCACCGTCGCCGACATCTACGACGTGCCGCGTCTCGGGGCGATGGCGAAGGCGATCTCGGCGGTCTCCGAGGCGAATGACGACGACGGCTTCCACCAGCCGGCTCCGACGCCGCGTCGCACCCAGTGGCTGCAGACGCTCGCCGGGGTGCCGCTGTTCATCGCGAGCGGTCTGCGCTGGCTGGTGTACCTGCTCACGGCCGGCACGATCCTGAACCTCACGACCGGATTCGATGCGCTGCCGAGCGCGCCGGTGCAGGTCGTGCTGCTGGCGATCCTCGTGCTCTCGACTCCGTTCGGCAAGATGGCGATCGCCGCGCTGGTCGCCCGAGTACTGCTCGCGGGCGTGCGGCCCGGCGACTACCCGCGCGGCGGTGCGGTGCACATGCGGCTCTGGCTGGCGGAGCAGTTCGCGCAGCAGGTCGACGCGGTCGGGCTCGCCGGGGCGCCGTGGATCACGGTGTACGCGCGCGCCCTCGGAGCGAAGATCGCGAAGGACGTGAGCCTGCACACGCTGCCGCCCATCACGGGAATGCTCTCGGTCGGGGCGCGTTCGGCGATCGAACCCGAGGTCGACCTGACCGGGTACTGGATCGACGGCGATCTGCTGCGCGTCGGAGCGGTGAGGATCGGCAGCGACGTGACCGTGGGGGCGCGCAGCACGCTCGCACCGGGTACGCGCATCGACGACGGGGCGGAGATCGCCCCCGGATCCGCCGTCTTCGGCCGCGTGAAGGCGCAGCAGACCTGGGCGGGATCGCCCGCCGTGCGCATCGGCGGCAATCGCGCGGAGGAGTGGCCCGAGAAGCGGCCGCCGCACCGGCCGGTCTGGCGTCTCGCTTACGCCCTCTCCTCGGTGGTGCTCGCGCTGCTGCCGTTCGTCGCATTCGCCGCGGGTGGCACGGTGGTCGCGATGGGCATGCAGGGCGCCGATACCCTGGGCGGCGCCCTGCTGGCCGCACTCGCCTGGCTCGTTCCCGCCGTGCTCGTCACGGGTGCGGTGTACGCGGGGGCGGTGGTCGTGCTCGTGCGCCTGCTCGCCATCGGCCTCGCGGAGGGCACGTTCCCGGTGCACAGCCGCATCGGCTGGCAGAGCTGGAGCACCGAGCGGCTGCTCGATGCGGCCCGCGGCTTCCTCTTCCCGATGTACTCGAGTCTGATCACTCCCGCGTGGCTGCGCCTGCTCGGCGCCCGCGTCGGTCGCAACGTCGAGGCATCGACCGTGCTCCTGATTCCGACGATGACCCGCATCGACGACGGGGCGTTCCTCGCCGACGACACGATGGTCGCCTCGTACGAGCTGCACCGCGGATGGATGCGCATCGGCCGCGTGCGCATCGGCAAGCGCGCCTTCCTCGGCAACTCGGGCATGGCCGGCCCGGGTCATCGCGTTCCGAAGGACGCGCTCGTCGCCGTGCTCTCGGTCGCGCCGAGCAAGGCGAAGGCCGGGTCGTCGTGGCTCGGCTCGCCGCCCGTGCGGTTGCGCCGCCTCGCGCAGGGCGGCGACGACAGCCGCACCTACCACCCCGGAGCCGGCCTTCGCGCGGCCCGCGCGCTCTGGGAACTCGGCCGCATGCTCGCGGTATTCGCGACAGCGGCGCTCGGCCTCGTGGTGCTGTTCGCCTTCGCGTGGCTCTGGGCGACGGTCGGCCCCGTCTGGACGGTGCTGCTCTCGGGCGTCGTCATGCTCGCCGCCGGTGCCGTCGCCGCCGGGGTGACCACCGCCGCGAAGTGGGCGATCGTCGGCCCCATTCGCGCCGGCGAGGCCCCGCTCTGGTCGAGCTTCGTGTGGCGCACGGAGGTGAGCGACACCTTCACCGAGATGCTCGCGGCCCCCTGGTTCGCGCGCGCCGCCGCCGGGACCCCCGCGCTCGCCGTCTGGCTGCGCTCGCTCGGGGCGAAGGTCGGCACGGGCGTGTGGTGCGAATCCTACTGGTTGCCCGAGCCCGATCTGGTGACGTTGGGCGACGGATCCACCGTCAACCGGGGGTGCGTCGTGCAGACGCACCTCTTCCATGATCGAATCATGAGCATGGATACCGTCGAACTCGCCGCGGGGGCCACACTCGGCCCGCACAGCGTCATTCTGCCCGCAGCCGAGATCGGGGCGCACGCGACCGTCGGCCCCGCGTCGCTCGTGATGCGCGGCGAGAGCGTGCCCGTCGGGTCGCGCTGGAGCGGCAACCCCATCGGCCCGTGGCGGGCGCTCAAACTGCGCGCCTACCAGTCGACGAAGTGATCGTGCGGTCTCGGAAGACGATGAGCGATCCCTATACGCCGACGAGCGGAGACCCCGCCTACTCCGTCGCGCACTACGACCTCGCACTGCGGTACACGCCGCGCACCAATCGGTTGGAGGGGCGTGCGCGTCTCGACATCCGGGTGCTGCACGAGACGGATCAGCTGCGCGTCGACCTCATCGGGCTGAGCGCCGACAAGGTGCGCGTCGACGGGGTGCTGCAGCGGCACGTGAAGCGTTCGCCGCACGCGGTCACGATCCGCCTCGTCGAGCCGGCGGCCGCCGACACATCGCTGCAGCTCGACATCGACTACTCGGGCCGGCCCGGCCCGCGACGCTCCCGCTGGGGTCAGCTCGGCTGGGAGGAGCTCGAGCACGGCGCCCTCGTCGCGTCGCAGCCGACGGGCGCCCCGACCTGGTTCCCCTGCAACGACCGGGTCGACGACCGCGCCACCTATACGATCTCGTTCACCACGGACCGCGGCTTCTTCGTGGCCGTCACCGGAGTACCGGGCACGGTGACCGGGCGATCCGGCAAGACGACCCGCACGTTCACGAGCACGGTGCCCACCGCGACCTACCTCGTCGCCGCGCACATCGGCGAGTACGCCGAATACCGGCTCGGTTCGCGTGCACGGCTCGTCGCGCCCCCCGCCCGCGCCCGCCTCGTGCAGCGCGCCTTCGCCCCCGTGCCGCGCATCATCGACACCTTCGAGGAGTGGTTCGGCCCGTACCCGCAGGAGGACCTCACCATCGTCGTGACCGAGGAGGAGCTCGAGATCCCCCTCGAAGCGCAGGGGATGGCCACCTTCGGCCGCAACCACGAGGCTCCGAGCGAGCAGCGGCTCATAGCTCACGAACTCGCCCACCAGTGGTTCGGCAACAGCGTCGGGGTCGCCCGGTGGCAGGACATCTGGCTCAACGAGGGCTTCGCCTGCTACGCGGAGTGGATCTGGTCGGAGGCATCGGGCGGCCCATCGATCGCCGTGCTCGCCGCCCATCATCACGAGCGCCTGGCAGCACTGCCGCAGGACCTGCTGCTCGCCGACCCGGGCCCGAGCGACATGTTCGACGACCGCGTGTACAAGCGCGGGGCGCTGCTGCTCGAGGCGCTGCGGCGCATCATGGGGGAGGGTCCGTTTCGCGCGCTCCTGCTGGAGTGGACGAGCGCCTACCGGCACCGCCTCGTCTCGACGGCCGACTTCATCGCGCTGGCGCAGTCGCTCAGCCCCGTGCGCGTCGATGCGGTGCTCGAATCGTGGATCTACGCCGAAGCGCTGCCCGAGCTGCCGGTGGAGCCACCCGTGGGCGCGGGTCCCAGGCTGCCGGGCGCGTAGGCGAGGCTGAGGATCGCGGGGGCGCCGCCCCGGCTCGCTGCGACGCGCAGGTCGGCGCCGTGCATGTCGGCGCCGTACGGGCCGGCGCCGTGCAGCGCTTCGAGCGGTGCTGGATCGCGGGCGTCTGCCGGCCCGGGGCGCACGCGCCACGTCCCGTCATCGTGCGTGACGAAGGTCACGTCTGCGTAGGCGTCGCGGAGCCCGGTGCGGCGGGCCTTGGCGACGGCCTCGAGCCGGGTCCAGGTATCGAGGGTGGTGCGCGCGCCGAGTGCGGCTGTGACCCGCGCACGGGTCGCCCCGTCATCGAGCTCGATGTCGATGCCGAAGGCTTCGGTCCCGGCCGGCGCGACGCCGACCGCGACGAGGCCGGTCGTGTAGCTGATGCTGATGAGCGGAGCGGGTTCGCCGGTGCTGGTGCTGGTGCCCGGCAGCCGTGCGATGGGCGCGCCGTGCGCGCTGCTGCCGCAGGAGGGGCACTGGCGGATGATGCGCACCGACCGCGGCTCGGTCGGCGCGAGCATCGACGCGAGGAGTGCGTGGGCGACGGTACGGCGATCCTCATCGCTCGCGAGAGCCCGCCAGGCGAGGCGTGCGCCGAAGGGTGCGCGCACGCCGAGCGGCGCGGCTCGCTGCGGTGGGTCGGGAAGGGGCACGCGACGAGCGTACCCGGGCGAGGGTTCGCGCGGATCGGTATTCACGATCGCCGAGCGGCGCGAACCCTCGAGCGCTCAGTGGCCGTAGACGCCCGTGATGCGGGCGCGGCCGAGCGTGGCGCCGAAGAGCTGGAAGCCGAGAAGCCCGGGGGAGGCGAGCTCGTCGAGTTCGAGCGACTCCGCACTCAACGCGTGCACGACGAACATGTAGCGGTGATCCCCGTGCCCGGGCGGCGGGGCGGCCCCCACGAAGCCGGCGATACCACCGTCGTTGCGCAGCACTCGAGCCTCAGACGGGAAGGCGTCAGTCACAGTGTCGAGCTGCACGGCACCGGCTTCGATCTCGGTCACCGAGGCGGGGATGTTGTAGGCGGCGAAATGCCAGAACCCGCTGGCCGTTGGAGCGTCGGGATCGAAGCAGGTGATCGCGTAGCTGCGCACGCCGTCGGGCGCCCCGCTCCAGGAGAGCTGCGGCAGGCGGTCCTCACCGCCCGAGCCGAGCATCCCGGCCACCTGTGCGAGGGGGAGCCGGTCGCCGTCGGCGAACGAGGTGGAGGATAGATCGAACGCGGCGACCTCGGGAAGCGCGTCGTAGGGATCGTAGGTCACGATGTTCCTTTCTTGTTTCGGATGGGGCGTGGAGGTAATGGGCAGGGGGTCAGGCGGTCCAGCCGCCATCGACCGTCATCACCGTGCCGAAGCAGTACGAACTCTCGGGGCCGAGCAGAAAGGCGGCCGCGTCTGCGACCTCGTCACCCGTGCCCGGGCGTCGCGCCGGGATCTCGGCGCGCATGCGCGCCGAGTGACCGGGATCCTCCCAGCCCGCCTCGGTCATGGGCGTGCGGATCGATCCCGGAGCGATGCCGTTCACCCGGACGCCGAACGGGGCGAGCTCGCGCGCCGCCGAGCGCACGAGTGCCGTCACCGCCGCCTTCGACGCGTTGTACGCGACCTGATGCTCGACGCGACGGTCCACGGTCGCCGATGACAGCACGACCACCGCGAACTCGTGGTTCTGAAACTGCGACGGATCGCGGCGAGCCGCCCACCTGAGCGCGAGGAAGGTTCCGGCGGCGTTGACGTCGAGCACGCGCCGGAAATCGTCGAGCGATGTCTCCGCCAAAGGGCTCCGGGCACGGACGCCGGCCGCGTGCACGAGACCCGTGATCGGCAGGCCGGATCCCGGCGATCGCTGGAGCTCGCCCCACTGCTGCTCGTCGGAGACGTCGAACCGCTGCACTCCCGGTGCGGCGGCGGTGTCGAGGCCGATGACCTCTGCTCCATCGGAGCGGAGCCGCGCCGCGATCGCCGCACCGATTCCCGATGCCGCCCCGGTCACCGCGACGACGCGTTGCACGGCGCCCTTCGACGGTGATGAGCCCCGTTCAGACATGCGCCACTGCGCGATCCTGCTGAGCGGGGAGTCGCGACGGGGTCTCGCGGGCGAGCGCGGCGACGACGACATAGACGATGAGGGAGACGCCGACCGCGGTGACGATGGTCGGCACCGCGCCGATGACGAGAACGCCGGTGAGTCCGAGCAGGCCCGTGATCGCGCCGGCGGCCATCGAGGCGAGCGCCGCGTAGCGCCCTCCGAACCGGGTGAAGAGTCCGAACATGAAGGCGACGAAGACGCCGGAGCCGTACATGGTGAAGGCCATCGTCAGAATCTGGATGATGCCTGGCACGAGCAGTGAGAAACCGAGCGCGATGACGCCGAGTGCGACGGTGATGATGCGCGACCAGCGGAGCTGGCTCTGCGGGCTGTCGCGGAAGTGGCGGAAGCGCTGCAGGAAATCGTTCGAAATGTTGCTGACCGCTGCGAGCAGCAGCGCGTCCGCGGTCGAGACGACCGCGGAGATGATCGCCGCGAGGAGGATGCCGGCGGCCCAGACGGGGAGCACATTCTCGATGAGTGCGGGCATGACGCCGATACTCGGGTCGAGATCCGGGAAGATCGTGCGAGCGGCCATGCCGGCGATAGCGGGAACGACGGCGAAGGCGGCGGTGAGCACTCCTGCGATGCCGGCCCCGCTCGCGGCGGCGCGCACGGACCTCGCCGAGAAGACGCGCTGCATCACGTCTTGACCGACGAGTTTGTGCACGACGACGGGAAGCGCGGCGCCGAGCATGAACGACCAGCCCTGGTTCAGCGGGTTGAAGGGCTGCGCAACGCCCGACGACTCGAACGTCGACGTGATCGTCGCGAACCCACCAGCGGCGCCGACAGCTATGACGGCGACGAGGATCATGCCGGCGACGATCACCACGAACTGGATCGCATCGGTGACCGCGACCCCCCACATGCCCGAGAGCACGGTGAACGCGATGATGAGCACGACGCCGACGATGGCGCCCCACACCTGGCTCAGGCCGAGCGCGGTCAATGCCGACCCTGCCGCACCCACCTGCCCCGCCAGAATGCCCGTGAGCGCGAGCACCGAGAGCGTCGACGCGAGCAGCCGCACCGGCTGGCTGCCGAAGCGCGCGTGCAGGAAGTCGGGTACGGTGACGAAGCTGCCGGCCCGCACGCGCTTCGCGACGAAGAGAGCGAGGAAGACCAGCCCGACGAAGATTCCAATGGCGAAGGAGATGGCGGCGAAGCCGACCGAATAGGCGTCTTGACTGGTGCCGAGCACGAATGCGCCCCCGAAGTTCGTGGCGAGCAGCATGACGGCGATCAGGCCGGCTCCCATCCTGCGGCCGGCGAGCAGGTAATCGGTGTCGGTGTGCACGCGCTTCTTCAGCCATGCGGCGATGAAGAACATGACGAGCAGATAGGCGATGATCATGAGGGTGATGCCGAGATTCAAGGTATCTCCATAATGAGAAGCCGAATACGTCTTTGGTTTCGGATTGCATACCAACCTAGCTATAAAGGCGTTCTTTTGCAAGTGTATTTGAGGAATTACCTTGATTTTGGGCGCGAGTTCGCATCCGTGGGTAAACTGCTCGCGAGACGGTGCTTCCCGCTGATCGAAGAGAAAGAGGGCACGGTGAGTCGACTTCCCGAGCAGATCATCGATGATCTCGATCGGCGCGTGCTCCGCACCCTCCGCGATATGCCGCGCGCCACCCTCGGGGAGATGGCCGAGCACGTCGGCGTCTCCCGAACGACGTTCAAAGCGCGACTCGACCGGCTGTGGGAGAGCGGCATCATCATCGGCCACGAGACGCAGCTCGACCTGGCATCGATGGGGCTGGAGGTGCAGGCCTGGGTGCAGCTCAACGTGCAGCAGGGCGAACTCGAGCCCATCACCGAGCTGCTCGACGGCCTCCCGCACGTCATCGAAGCGTTCGTGACGACCGGCGGGGCCGATGTGCAGTGCCGCATGGTGGCGAGAAGCACGGCGCACCTGCAGGAGCTGCTGCTCGAGCTGTCGCGGCACCCGGCCGTCACCCGAACGAAGAGCTCGGTGATCCTGTCGAGCCTCGTCAGCCACCGAAAAGTGCAAGCGCTCGATCTGCTCGATCTCTGATCAGCGAGGCGCTCGCGCCGGTCAGCGATGCCAGCCGCCATCGCGCAGCAGCGCCAGGCGGCTCGCCGTGCGGAACAGATCTGCCGGAGGGTCGGCGAGATCCACGAGCGCGGCGCGGTCGGTGCGGGCCAGCACGGTGAGCGGCAGGTCCGCGTGCACGAGCACGTCGAGCAGCGCGACGAACCGCTGCCGCGCCTCGCGGCTCGCCTGCGACAGCGGCGGCACATCGACGAGCACCCAGCGATCGAACTCGGCGGCGAGGTCGAGGTAATCCTCGGCGATCGACGGCGATTCGAGCAGGTCGGCAAAGTCGAACCAGACCTCGGTGGTCGCTCCGGCGCCCTGCGCCGCCTCGCTCCGACGCACCGCGAGCGCGCGCAGGGCGCGGTGCCCGTCGAGCACGGTGATCGACTCGTGCGATTCGGGCGGGGTCAGCCCGGCGGCGCGGGCGGCGCTTGCCGCTGAGACTGACGCACCGAACGCGATCCAGCGCCCCGAGGCGAAGCCGTGCCGGGCGGCCTCCGTGGGTGTCAGCGTGCGGTAGTCGCTTCCCCCGTCGAGCGTGCGCACGGCGAAATGCTCGCGAATGAGGCGAATGCTCGGCTCGACCACGTGATGGAACACGGGGTTCGCGAGCAGGCCCTCGGGTTCGTAGTTCGAGGTGAAGAGCGTGGGGATGCGGCGCTCGACCAGCTCGGCGATGAGACGATTCAGCAGGCTCGCACCGCCCGGGTCGTGCACGTGCAGCTCGTCGAAGAAGAACACGCGTGCCCCGTCGAGCAGCTCGGCGACCGTCGATTCGATCGCGGCGCGGGCGGTCATCTGCGCGCCGAAGCGGCGCTGCAGCTCCTGGAAGAACGTGTGGAAGTGCACGCGGCGCTTCGCGGAGGCGGGTACCTCGATCGCATCGAAGATCTGCGACGCGAGCCAGGTCTTGCCGCGCCCCGCCGGCCCGTGGATGAAGACGCCGCTCGGAGTCCGCTCATCGCCCCACCCACCGGCCAGCTCGGCGATCTCGGCGAGGAGCTCGCGCTGCGCGTCGTCGAGCTCGATCGCGCTCGCCGCAGCCGACCGCTCCACCTCGGTGCGGAGACGCGCGGCGGCGCTGGGAGTCGCGCGCGGTTCCGTCACGATCCCCGATCCTAGCGACGCATGCGCCAGGCTAGGATGGAATGTCAGCGAGCGGGAGGAGACCGGGTATGGCGAAACAGGTCGAACTGGGGCCGACAGGGCGACCCGAACGCGTCATTCCCGCCCCGAAGCAGCTCGACCGCCACGGACCCGCGCGCATCATCGCGATGTGCAATCAGAAGGGCGGCGTCGGCAAGACGACGAGCACGATCAACGTCGCCGCGGCGCTCGCACGGTACGGGCGCCGCGTGCTCGCGGTCGACTTCGACCCGCAGGGCGCGCTGTCGGCCGGCCTCGGCGTTCCGGCCCACGACGTGCCCACCATCTACGACCTGATGCTCGGCGAGGTGAAGGATCCGCGCGACGCGATTCAGCAGACCGGCACGGCGGGACTCGACGTGATCCCCGCCAACATCGACCTCTCCGCCGCCGAAGTGCACCTCGTCACGGAGGTCGCGCGCGAGCAGATCCTGGGCGGCGTGCTGCGCAAGGTCGCAGGTGACTACGACGTGATCCTGATCGACTGCCAGCCCTCGCTCGGGCTGCTGACCGTGAACGCGCTCACCGCGAGCCACGGCGTGCTGATCCCGCTCGCCTGCGAGTACTTCGCGCTGCGCGGCGTCGCCCTGCTCGTCGAGACCGTCGACAAGGTGCGCGACCGCCTGAACCCGGCGCTCGAGCTCGACGGCATCCTCGCGACCATGTACGACGCGCGCACGCTCCACGCCCGCGAGGTGCTCGAGCGCGTCGTCGACACCTTCGGCGACAAGGTCTTCGACACCGTCATCGGTCGCACCGTCAAACTGCCCGACGCGCAGATCGCCGCGAAGCCGATCCTCGACTACGCCCCCTCGAACGCCGCCTCCGAGGCGTACCTCAAGCTGGCCCGCGAGCTCGTGCAGCGCGGCGCCGTCGCCTAGCGCCATGGTGGTGGACACGGATCCGGAAGCCGCTGCGGCGGGCGCGGATCCGGTGCCCGCCGACGACGGCTTCCGCGTCAGCCTCGACGTCTTCGACGGGCCGTTCGACCTGCTGCTCAATCTGATCGGCAAGCACGAGCTCGACATCACCGAGGTCGCACTGAGCCTCGTGACCGACGAGTTCATCGCCTACCTCACGACGATCGAGGGCCAGGGCGTCGTCGAGCTCGACCGCGCCTCGGAGTTCCTGGTCGTCGCCGCGACGCTGCTCGACATGAAGATCGCGAGCCTGCTGCCGCAGGGCGAGGTCGTGGACGCCGAAGACATCGCGCTGCTCGAAGCCCGCGACCTGCTGTTCGCCCGCCTGCTGCAGTACCGGGCCTTCAAGCAGGCCAGCTCCTGGTTCCGGGATCGCCTCGACGCCGAGGGTGCCCGCCACCCCCGCCAGGTGCCGCTCGACGCGAAGTACCGCTCGCGCGGCCCGGAGCTCGTCTGGACGCTCAGCCCCGCCGACTTCGCCGCGATCGCGACGCTCGCCTTCGCGCCGCGCGAGATCCCGACGGTCGGCCTCGATCACCTGCACGCGCCGCTCGTATCGATCCGCGAGCAGGCCGCCATCGTCGTGGCGCTGCTGCGCGGCGGCGCCGGGGGAGCGGCGGGCGAAGGCGTGGGTGCACGCGTGCCCGGCGGATCCCGATCCTTCCGCGAGCTGGTCGCCGGGGTCGACGAGCGAGGCGTGGTGGTCGCGCGCTTCCTCGCGATCCTGGAGCTGTACCGTCGCTCCGCCGTCACCTTCGAACAGGCGGAGCCGCTCGGTGAGCTGCACGTGCAGTGGGTCGGCGAGGGGTGGTCGGACGACGAGCTTGCTACCTTAGGGAACGACTATGACTGAGCACGACGGCCCCGCCTCGCCCCCTGCCGCGACCTCCACCCCGGCCGCCGCCACGACTCCCGCCGCGGCCGCCGCCGGAGCGGGGTCACTTTCGGAGCGTGTCGAGGGGGGCGGAGGGGTGCAACACCCTCCCGAAGTGACCCCGCTGGCAGATGGCGGTGCAGCAGATGGCGGCGCGGCGGAGGGTGCGGCCGCGGGGGGCGGGGAGCTCGACGCCGCCCGCAGCGCGCACACGCTGTCGCAGCAGCTCGAGGCGCTGCTCATCGTCGCCGACGAGCCGCTCAGCGCGGTCGCGCTCGCGACGGCCACGGACCGGCCCGTCCGGGAGGTGCGCGCAACCCTCGACGCGCTCGTCGCGGAGTTCAACGGCAACATCAACGGCTACGCGCACGGCGCGAATCGCGGTGCCGGATCGCCGCGCGGCTTCGAACTCCGCGAGGTCGCCGGCGGATACCGCTTCTACGCGCGCGAGAGCCTCGACCCGATCGTGGCGGATTTCGTGCACCAGCAGTCGCCCGCGCGCCTCTCGCAGGCGGCGCTCGAGACGCTCGCCGTCATCGCGTACCGGCAGCCCATCTCGCGTGGAGCTATCGCCTCGATCCGCGCGGTCAACGTCGACTCGGTGGTGCGCACCCTGCTCGGTCGCGGGCTCCTCACCGAGGCGGGGCACGACCCGGAGACGGGGGCGATCCTCTACGGCACCTCCGACGCGCTGCTCGGCTATCTCGGCATCGGCGACATCTCCGAACTGCCGCCCATCTCCCCACTGCTCGAAGAACCCACGGAAGGATTCGACGAATGAAGCGCTCGGACGAGAATCTCGGCGGGTCGTTCTCCGTCGACGGCGAGAACGTCGAGGTCGATCTGGCCGAGTTCGGGTGGGATCGCCCGCAGCCGGCTCCCGCCGAAACCGCGCACGATGACGACGGCCGGGTCCGCCTCCAGAAGGCCCTCGCGCACGCGGGCGTCGCGTCGCGCCGAGCCTGCGAATCGCTGATCACCAGCGGACGAGTGTCGGTGAACGGCGAGGTGCAGCGCGAGCTCGGATCGCGCATCGACCCCGAGACCGACGACGTGCGCGTCGACGGCGTGGTGGTGCAGCTCGACGTGTCGAAGCGCTACTTCGTGCTGAACAAGCCGCGCGGCGTCGTGTCGACGATGAGTGACGAGAACGGGCGCCCCGACCTCCGCGAGTTCGCCGACGAGGTCGAGGATCGGCTCTACAACGTCGGGCGCCTCGACACCGACACGAGCGGCCTGCTCATCCTCACGAACGACGGCGAGCTCGCGCACCGCCTCGCCCACCCGAGCTTCGGCGTGCAGAAGACGTACATCGCCAAGGTGCGGGGCCGGGTGACTGCCGCCGTGATCCAGCAGCTCAAAGACGGGGTCGAGCTGGCCGACGGGCCGATCCACGCCGATCGGGCGAAGCTGCTGCCGGGCGGGTCGGGCGACGCGCACTCCCTGGTCGAGGTCACCCTGCATTCGGGGCGCAACCGCATCGTGCGGCGCATGCTCGCGGAGGTGGGACACCCGGTCGTCGAGCTCGTGCGGCGCCAGTTCGGGCCGCTGCACCTCGGCACGCTGCGCGTGGGGGAGCTGCGCGAGCTGTCGGCGGCGGAGCGCGGGGCGCTGCTCTCGGCCGTCGAGGACGGCGGTGCGGGCGGCGGCAACGGCGCGGGCACGGGCGCCGGTGGTGCTTCGGGCACGGGTGCCGGGAAGGGGTCCGGATCCGGCGGCGCCCAGCGGGGCCGGCGCCGAGGCGAGATCACCGCGGGGCGACCCGGCGACGGCAAGGGCGCCCGCGGCATGCGGGGCACCGCGGCGCGGGGCAATCCCCACGGTCGCGGCGGACGGAAGCAGGGCGGGCGATGAGCGCGGAGCAGGACGCACCCGTGGGCGCGCATCTGCGCCCGGCCGGCGAGCGCGCCGCGTTGATGGCGCGCACGCGCGGGCCGGTGCACATCATCGGCGCCGGGCTGCTCGGCGCCAGCGTCGGCCTCGGCCTGCGCGAGCGCGGGGTCGATGTGACGCTCGAGGATCTGTCGCCGACCACCGTCGCGCTCGCCGCCGACTACGGTGCGGGCCGCGTTCGCACTGCCGACGACGAGGCGCCCGTGCTCGTCGTCATCGCGACGCCGCCGGATGTCACGGCCGACGTCGTCGAGCGCGCGCTGCGCACCTACCCGCACGCCGTCGTCACCGATGTCGCCAGCGTCAAGCTCGCGCCGTTCGCGGAGCTGCAGCGTCGGGGCATCGACCTCGCCAATTACGTGGGCTCGCACCCGATGGCGGGGCGCGAGCGCGGCGGCGCGATCATGGCGCGAGCCGACCTCTTCGTGGGGCGGCCGTGGGTGATCTGCCGCGACGGCGAGACGCCCGCCGAGGCGCTCGCGCTCGTCGAAGCCGTCGCGCTCGATCTCGGCGGCGTGCTCATCGAGATGACGCCCGAGGAGCACGACCGCTCCGTCGGGCTCGTCTCGCATCTGCCCCAGGTGGTGTCGAGCCTGCTCGCCGCGCGCCTCGTGCCGGCCTCGGAGCAGGCGATCGGCCTCGCGGGCGGGGGCCTGCGCGACACCACGCGCGTCGCCTCCAGCGATCCGGAGCTCTGGGTGCAGATCCTCGGCGCGAACAGCGCGCCGGTGGTGGAGCTGCTCGACGCCTTCTCGGCGGACGTCGCCGCGTTCGCCGATGCGCTTCGCGATCCTGCCCGCACCGGGGCGCGGCGCCGCATCGCCGACCTGCTGTCGGCGGGCAACAACGGGGTGTCGCGCATCCCGGGCAAGCATGGGTCGTCGGAGCGGTTCACCCAGATCACGGTGCTCATCGACGACTCACCGGGGCAGCTGGCGAAGTTGCTCACCGAACTCGGAGAACTGGGCATTAATATGGAAGACTTGCGCCTCGAGCACTCGCCGGGCGCCCAGATCGGTTTCGCGGAGATCGCGGTACTGCCGGAGGTCGCCGAACGCGCGGCTGCCGATCTCGTCGAACGCGGATGGAGGACGCTGTGACTGATGCTGCATCAGCTGCCGCCGAGCTGACCGTCGTGACCAGCCCGGAACCCGCGGAATCGGGTCGCACGGCGCCGCTGCTCGTCGCCATCGACGGCCCCGCGGGCAGCGGCAAGTCGAGCGTCTCCCGCGTCGCCGCGGAGCGTTTGGGCTTCGGCATCCTCGACACCGGCGCGGCGTATCGCTCGCTTGCGTGGGCGGCGGTCGAGCAAGCTGCGGATCTGGACGACCCCGACGCGGTCGCCGCGATCCTCGACACCTGGACGTACTCGATCACGCTGCGCGGACCGCAGCGGGTGACCGTCGAATTCGGCGATGATGCTGCCCACGACGTGACCGCCGCTATCCGCGAGCACGCCGTGAGCGGGCTCGTGAGCCGGGTCTCCAAGCATCCGCGGGTGCGCGAGCGCCTGAACGAGATGTTCCGGCGCATCGTCGCGGAGTCGGGCCTGCCCGGCGTCGTCATCGAGGGGCGCGACATCACCACGGTGGTCGCCCCCGACGCCCCGGTGCGGGTGCTCATGACCGCGTCGGCCGCAGTGCGTGCGGGGCGGCGCGCGGGCGAGCTCGAGGGGCTGACGCACGAACAGGTGCTCGCCGACATCGAGGCGCGCGACGCCAAGGATGCGCTGGTCGTGGACTTCTTCACGCCGGCCCCGGGCGTGACGCTCGTCGACACGAGCGACTTGAACTTCGAGCAGTCGGTGCAGGCTGTGGTCGATATCGTACGAGCGGCGCAGGGCGCTGCGGAAGAGAGCGAATGATGAGCGAGCAGAATCCCGGATCGGGCGGCCGCGTCGGCCCTGAAGCCGACGGCCCCGAGTTCGACGGACCCGAGTTCGACGGACCCGAGGTCATGCAGGTGACCCCCAACGGCAGCCAGGTCGCCGCGGACCCCGAGTACGACGAGGCCGACACCTACGAGGCGACGGTCAACGACGCACCCGTGCGCGCCGCGAACGAGGGCGAGGTGATCTTCGGCGAGGGCTTCGACGCGAGCGTGACCGACGAGGAGCGCCTGCGCGCCATGCGCTCGAACCTCGAGGGCTTCGACCTCGAGGACGACGACGTGGCGATCATCAGCGATGAGGGCGAGTTCCTGGGCTTCCGCGAGCCGGTCGCCGAGTCGCTGCCCGTGGTCGCGATCGTCGGCCGCCCGAACGTGGGCAAGTCGGCGCTCGTCAACCGCATCCTCGGCCGCCGCGAGGCCGTCGTCGAAGACGTGCCGGGTGTGACCCGCGACCGCGTCACTTACCAGGCCGAGTGGGTGGGCACCCGCTTCAGCCTCGTCGACACCGGCGGCTGGGAGCCCGATGCCAAGGGCATCGATGCGTCGGTCGCACTGCAGGCCGAGGTGGCGATCGAGCTCTGCGACGTCGTCATGTTCGTGGTCGACTCCCGCGTCGGGCCCACGGCCACCGACGAGCGCGTCGTGCAGTTGCTGCGCCGCACGCACAAGCCCGTCTTCCTCGTTGCGAACAAGGTCGACGACGTTGTGCTCGAGGCCGAGGCCGCGCAGCTGTGGTCGCTCGGGCTCGGCGAGCCGCGCGCCGTATCCGCGCTGCACGGGCGCGGCGTGGCCGACCTGCTCGATGCGGTCGTGGAGGCGCTGCCCGAGGAGTCCGCCGTCGCCCAGCCGAAGATGCTCGGCCCGCGCCGCGTCGCACTGCTCGGCCGCCCGAACGTCGGCAAGTCGAGCCTGCTCAACAAGGCCGCGGGCGAGGAGCGAGCGGTCGTCAGCGACGTCGCTGGCACCACGCGCGACCCGGTCGACGAGCAGGTCGAGATCGCCGGCCGCGTGTGGACATTCGTCGACACCGCCGGCATCCGCCGCCGCGTGCACCTGCAGAAGGGCGCCGACTTCTACGCGTCGCTGCGCACCGCAGCCGCGCTCGAGAAGGCCGAGGTCGCGGTCGTGCTCATCGATGTGACGCAGGAGATCTCCGATCAGGATCTGCGCATCATCGACCTGGTGCTCGAATCGGGCCGCGCACTCGTGCTCGCCTTCAACAAGTGGGACATGCTCGACGACGACCGCCGGCGCTACCTGGAGCGCGAGATCGAGCAGGATCTGGCGCACGTCGACTGGGCGCCGCGCGTCAACATCTCGGCGCGCACCGGTCGTCACCTCGAGAAGCTCGTGCCGGCGCTCGAGACCGCGCTCGAGTCGTGGGATACGCGTATTCCGACCGGCAAGTTCAACGCGTTCGTCGCCGAACTCGTGCAGGAGCACCCGCACCCGTTGCGCAGCGGGAAGCAGCCGCGCATCCTGTTCGGCACCCAGGTGCAGAACCGTCCGCCGACTTTCGTGCTCTTCACGTCCGGCTTCCTCGACCCGCAGTACCGCCGCTTCATCCAGCGGCGCCTGCGCGAGCGCTACGGATTCGAGGGCAGCCCCATCGTGATCAACATGCGCATCCGCGAAAGGCGCCCGCGCCCGTAGGGCGTGAGCGCCGTAGGAACGGCGATTTCTCGCCGTTCCGCGGATGCGCCGCGGTGGTCTGCACCGCGGTGAGCATGGGGCGGTGGGAGCCGGCCCATTCGTCAGTTCAGTCCGCGAGAGGCGCCCGCGCCCGTAGGGCGTGAGCGCCTCAGGAACGGCGATTTCCGGAGGGCGGAGCCAGAGTGACTACTGCTGCAGGCGAGATCAGTCCGCTGCGCTCATCGGAGATCCCGGCGGCCACCGCTCTGTGGGGTGCGTGCGGTCTCACGCGTCCGTGGAATGATCCTGTCTCCGACGCTGAGCGAGCCCTGGGCGGAGCGACTTCCACCATTCTCGCCGGGCGGTCTGACGCCGGCGAGGTCGTGGCGACCGTCATGGTCGGAGTCGATGGCCACCGAGGCTGGGTGTATTACCTGGCCGTGTCACCTGCCAGGCAGCGGCAGGGCTGGGGGCGGCGTCTGATGGCGGCTGCCGAGGCGTGGCTGCAGGAACATGGCGCTCCGAAAGTGCAGCTCATGGTCCGATCCGGCAATGCGGCCGTTCTCGGGTTCTACGATGCGCTGGGGTACTCCGATCAGCAGACCGTGGTGCTCGGCAAATTCCTCGACCCGCAGCTCGAACGGATGAAGCGTCTCGAAGAGCAGCGCTCAGCCGCGGGGCGGTAATCTCTGAGCATGTCGGCACCAGGGCGCTCCGGAGACCACGTCGGCGACGCTGCACCGGGGCGTCAGCTCACCGGGCTCGAGCGGACGATCGACCGAGCTGCCAATCGCCTCCTCGCGGGAAAGCCCGCGTCGGGCGCACGCGCGGTGCTCATCGAGGCTGCGGTGTTCCTACTCAAGCAGGCGTGGGCGTGCATCTTCGGGGCGCTGATGCTCGTCGTCATCGTCGCGGCGCGGCTCTGGTACCCCGACGACGCCGCCCTCGCCCGGAACGACGCGATGACGATCGCAGCCGTGGCGATCCAGATCGCAATGCTCGTGTTCCGCCTGGAGAGCGGCCGCGAACTCTGGGTGATCGTGCTGTTCCACATCACGGGCACGGTGATGGAGCTGTTCAAAACCGACGTGGGATCGTGGGCGTACGCCGCCGACGGCGTGCTGCGAATCGGTGCGGTGCCGCTCTTCAGCGGCTTCATGTATGCGGCGGTCGGCTCGTACATGGTGCGCGTGTATCGGCTGCACGATCTGCGCTTCACGAGGTATCCGCCGATCTGGGCGACCACCATCGCGGCGATCGCGATCTACGCGAACTTCTACACCCACCACTACATCTTCGATGCCCGGTGGATCCTGCTCGCCGTCGTCGTGCTGCTCTGGGCGCCGACGATCATGCACTTCCGCATCTGGCGTGCGACGCTCAGAGTGCCGCTGCTGCTGGTGTTCGCGGGAGTCGCGCTCTTCATCTGGATCGCCGAGAACATCGCCACCCTCTCCGGTGCGTGGCTGTACCCGAGTCAGGTCGACGGGTGGGAGTTCGTCTCGGGCCAGAAGATCATCTCGTGGTTCCTGCTGATGATCATCTCGGTGGTCATGGTCACCTGGGTGTATCGCCCGAGGCGACCGGACGACGCGTAGTGGTTCACGCGCCCGGGCTCGGGATCAGGCGGCTCAGCTTCAGGCGGCCCGCACTCAAGCGGCGAAGACGAGCGCGAGCGCCCCGAACCCGAAGACCGCGACTGCGACGATGCCGGCGAGCACCCAGATGGCGAGCATGACCGCGTTCAGCCAGACGCCCCAGAGAGCGAGGGCGCGATCCCGCGTGTTGCGACGCAGCGCGAGGATGCCGAAGACGAGGCCGGTGATGGGCGCGAAGAACGTCCAGCCGCTGACGACCGAGGCGATGCCGAGCACGAAGCTGGTGATCGAGAACGCGCGGGAGTGGTCGTCGATGGCGACCGGCCCGCTCGGGAACGGCTCGGATCCGTTCGAGGCGGCGCTGCTCGCCGCGAGGGGCGTGGTGCCGGCGACGCGGGGGTCGTTGGCCAGGGGTGCTTCGGGGGTGATGGTGGCGCTCATGGCGGCTCCTCTCGTGGGCGGCGAACGGGATGTTCGTCCGTGATGGTTCCACGGTAGGTCGGGGCGGGGCACCGCCGCGTCCGCCCGCGGTATGGCCCGCATGAGACCCCGGTACCGTTTCTCGCGGCACCGGGGTCAGGGGCGAGTCGGGGGCGGATCAGGGTGCAGCAGGGGTGCTGGTCAGGGTCATGACGGGGCACTGGCAGGAGAGCGCCCCGCGGGCGCCTAGTGCGAGGCCTGCGACACGTCGGTGCCCTTGGGCGTCATGAGGAAGACTGCCGCCGCAACGGCGAACATGATGACACCCCCGGCGATCCCCGTCGCCTGCATCGAGTGGGTGAAGGCCACACCCGCCTGCTGCGCGAGCTCGGGGAGGCTCAGCTCGTCGGCGATCGAGACCGCGGCCCCGAGCGACTCCTCGGCCTGCCCGGCGAGCGAGCGCTCGACACCCCGGAGGGCACCCGACGCGATGAACTCGGCCCGGTACAGCAGAGCCGAGACGCTGCCGAGAATCGCGACGCCGAGCACGGCGCCGAGCTCGTACGAGGTCTCCTCGATGGCGCCCGCGTTGCCGGCCTTCTCCTCGGGGGAGCCGTGCATGATCATGGCCGATGCGATGGCGAGCGAGCCCGTTCCGGCGCCGATGAAGCAGAGCGCGATGATCACGGTGAGGGTGGTGAGCGTTCCGGGCTGCAGGCCGATGACGAGCATGCCGACGCCCGCGAAGCCGAGGCCGCCAGCGAGCACGGCGCGCGCCCCGATGCGCCGGGCGAGCACGGGGGCGGTGAGCGACGCGAGGGCGCCGGTGATCGCGATCGGGAAGAGGCGGATGCCGGCCTCGACGGGGGAGGCGCCGTCGACGAGCTGCAGCCACTGGGCGATGAGCAGCAGGGCGGCGATCATCGCGAACGTCGAGCCGAGCGCGGCGATGGCGCCGGCGGAGAAGACGCGGTTGCGGAAGAGGCTGAGGTCGAGCAGCGGCGACGCGCTGCGGAGGCAGCGCACCACGAACCAGGCGAGCAGGGCGGCGCCGGCTGCGAACGCGACGAGCGCCTCGGGCACGAGCAGGCTCGCCTCCTTGCCGAAGGTCTTGATGGCCCAGACGAGCAGCGTCATGCCGACGAGCGACAGCGCGGCGGCGAGGAAGTCCCAGCGGCCGGTGTGCGCGACACGCGATTCGGGCAGGATCGCGATGCCCGCGATCACCCCGACGAGCATGAGCGGCACGTTCACCAGGAACGCCGCGTGCCACGAGAAGTACTCGAGCAGCAGCCCGCCGAGCAGCGGGCCGACGGCGGCGCCGAGCCCCGAAACGGCGGCCCAGATGGCGAGGGCCGTGGCCCGCTCGCGGGCGTCGGTGAAGATGACGCGGATGAGCGAGAGGGTGATCGGCATGATCATCGCGCCGCCCACGCCGAGGATCGCGCGGATCGCGATGACTGACTCGGCGTTGGTGGCGAACAGCACGAGCAGCGACGCCACCCCGAAGATCGAGTAGCCGAGCAGCAGCATGCGCTTGCGGCCCCAGCGGTCGGCGATCGCGGCGAACGAGACGAGCAGGCCGGCGAGCACGAGCGAGTAGACGTCGATGATCCAGAGCTGCTGGTCGCTCGTCGGGTGCAGCTCGGCCGCCATCTCGGGCAGCGCGATGTTCAGGATCGTCATGTCCATCGTGATGACGAGCAGGCTCGCGGTGAGCACGCTGAGCGCGGCCCAGCGGCGGGCCTTGCTGAGCGGGGCGAACTTCGGTGCGGAGTGCGGTGCGGTGCGCGGGGCGGACATGGTGGTCACGGTCTTTCTGAGTGTCGGTTCGAGTGGGAAAGTTCTGGGGCCTGCCGCTTCGCTAGGTGTGCGCCGAGCCCGGCACCGGCATCGTCATGAGCGCCTGGAGCACGCGGGTGAGCTCGTCGCGGCCGAGCGGAGTGCCGGTGAGGCCAGCATGCATTGTCGCCCCGTCGAGGAAGACGGCGATGGCGACGGCGCGCTCCTGGCCCACCTGTGTCGAGAGGAGGTCGACGACGCGCTCCGGCCAGCGCAGCGCGAGCGCTCGCAGCCGGGGGTCGGTGGTGCCGCTCGTCATGAGCGCGATGTCGGCGTGCACCGTGCGCGGGTCTTCGAGGTAGGCGAGCAGCTCGTCGATGATGGGGTCGGGGCGCTCGAAGATGGTCGCGATGAACGGCTCGAGCCGCGCGATGGCCTCGTCGATCTCGTCGGCGAGCTGCTGCAGGGCGCACTCGCGCATGTCGTCGATCGAGCTGAAGTACTGGGTCGTCGAGCCGAGCGGCACGGAGGCGCGCTTCGCGACGGCGCGGTGGGTGAGCGCTGCGGCGCCCTCCTCGACGATGATCTCGGTCGCGGCGGTGAGGATCGCACGGCGTCGACCCTCGGGGTCCCGTCGGCGGGGAGCGGCGGGTGTGGCGGGCGTGGCGTTCGCGATGTGTGCGGCGCTCGCCGTCTGCGCGGCGTCAGTAGCCGTCGGCTCGTCCGTGTGCGGCATTTCGGCTCCTTTCGCGCGGGCAGAGACGGTGGCGAATCACCACGCGCCCTTACTGTACATGTGTACATGTACTTTTGTACAGTAAGAGTTCTGCTCGGTGGCCGCGCTGCGCAGCATTGCGAACCGTTGCCGATGTTCCTCCCGTTGTCGGAGGTTGCGGGTAACGTGACACCTGAACGACCGGCACCATGCCGGCCGGCCCGACTTCGGGCGCGAGGGGAGTAACGAGATGGCGCAGATCAGTACGGCCGACCTCTACGACGAACGCGGCAGCGAGCTGCGCTCGGTGTCGTTGCAGTTCCAGAACATCGGGGGCATGACGGGGTTCACAGGCCCGGTGCGCACGCTGCGGTGCTTCCAAGACAATGCGCTGATCCGCCAGACGCTGTCGAGCGACGGGCACGGCGCCGTGCTCGTGATCGACGGCGGCGGCTCGCTCGAGACCGCGCTGGTGGGCGACCAGATCGCCGAGCTCGCCTGCGACAACGGGTGGGCGGGGCTCATCGTGCACGGCGCGATCCGCGACCGCGTCGCGATCGGCACGCTCCCGTTCGGCGTGAAGGCGCTCGGGTCGAACCCCGCGAAGTCGACGAAGACGGGCGCGGGCGAGGTCGACGTTCCCGTCGAGATCGGGGGAGTGGAGTTCCGCCCCGGCGTCACCGTGTGGTGCGACGACGACGGCATTCTTGTCGAGGCGGAGTAGCCGGCCGCGACGTTCACGTACCGGCCCGCGCCCGGGCCTATGATGCGAGTATGACCGAGCGCTCTCGAGCTTCGCTGCCGTTTCTGCCGTACATCGCGGTGGCGCTCGTGTACGTCATCGCCTGCTTCGGGCAGTACCCGTTCGAGGGGTGGACCAAACTGCTGCTCATGCCCGCGCTCGCCGCCGGCGTCGTGACGGCGGTGGTGTTCGTGCCCGAGCTGCGCATCCGCCCGGTGCCCGCCGGCGCGCTCGCCCTCCTGCTCGCCGCCCTGGCGTTCTCGTGGCTCGGCGACGGCGCCGCAACGTTCTTCCCGATGTTCGACAGCGAGCTGCCGATGATGCTCGCGTGCTTCGGCATCGCGCATCTCGCGTACATCGTGCTGCTGTGGCGGGTGCGCGGCGTCGCGCGGCGGCGCCTGCCCGCGTGGAGCCTCGTCTACGTGATCGCGTACCTCGTGCTGCTAGCACTGCTGCTGCCGCACACGAAGTCGCTGTCGATTCCCGTGATGGCGTACGGGCTCGTGCTCGTCGGCACCGCCGCGCTCGCCACCCGCTGCGGCTCGGTCATCGCGTGGGGCGGTGCGTTCTTCCTGCTCTCCGACGCGATCCTCGCCTTCCGGCTGTTCGTGCCGGGCAGCACCACCTGGACGAGCGGCGTCGTCATGCTCACCTACACGATCGGGCAGGGGCTGCTCGCGTACGGCATCGTCGCGGCGCTGCGGCGTCGTGTGCCGACCGGCGAGGTTCCCAGCGCTGGTGGGAGCCCGGTTCAGATGCCCGGCGGCGCGGGCCCCGCTACGCCTCCGGCAGGATCCTCAGCAGCTTCTTGACGCCGCGCACCGTGGTGGCGCCCGCGGCGCCGACCCGCACGCGCAGCTCCGCGTCGCTCGTGACGACCGTGGTGATCGATCCGCTCGCGCTCAGCGCCTCGACGGCGCTCACGATGGTGTCGTCGCCCGTCTCGGCGGCGCTCAGCACCCGCACGCGGTCGGTGCTGTCGATGCCGCGCGCATTGCCCTCGACCACGAGAATCCAGTCGGGGTAGACGCGGTCGAGGCCCGGCACGCGGGGCTCGGCGAGGTCGAGGAACCCGGCGCGCACCCCGTTCGAGGCCTCCAGGTAGCGGTGCAGGCGGTCGCGCAGGCCCTCGGCGGCGCCTCGGCGATCCTTCCACCAGCCGTTCGGCACGCTGCCGATCACGTTCGCGGCGTCGACCACCACCGTGGGCGGCGGGCCGAGCAGGGGCCGTAGGATCTGCCAGCTCGACGCGAACGCCGGGTGCAGGGGCAGGTTCTCGACCTCTTCGAGCGCCACCCACGCGAGGGCGTGGCTTTCGGGGTCGGTGATCTCGGGCTCGAACTGCTGCACCACGTCGGCGACGACCGTCGTGTACGTCCAGCCCTCGCGGTCGAGCACGTGGGTGTAGCGGGGGCGCACCGCGTTATCGGGAACCCCCGCCTCCTCCTGCGCCTCGCGGATCGCGCCGTCGTTCGCGAACTCGCCCTCGTGCCGGGCGCCGCCCGGGATGCCCCAGGTGTCGCCGTGGTCGCTCCAGGTGACGCGGTGCTGCATCAGGATCGCGTCGCGGGCGTGGTCGTAGGCGAGCAGCCCGGCGGCGCCGAAGCGGCCCCAGTAGCGCCCGCCGTCGCCCGCCGTGACCCAGGCGTCACCGGGGTTTCGAAGGTCGCTCATGGTCACAGCGTATCTGCGACCTGCCGCTTCGCGCGCGTGTCGTGTGTTTCGCGGCGGGAATGCGCGGATGGTGTCAGGGCGTTGTGGTCGGTGCGGCGGGTGATTCCGGCCGTGCCGTGTTGTGAGCTTTTCGAGGAGGATGCATGTCGACCGATGCCGAGCCCTACGCCGCCGCCGCCCGTGATGCCGCCGCGCGCGGCCTCGACGTGACGTTCGTGCCGCGCACCCCGGGGCAGCGCCCCGCGCCCGTCTACGGCGTCGAGCTCGTGAAGACGATCGTGGTGCAGACGAAGCGGGGCTTCGTGCTCGTGCTCACCCCCGTCGACGCGCAGTTCTCGTGGGCGAAGCTGCGGGCGCATCTCGGCGTCAACAAGCTGTCGCTGCCCGACGCCGATGGCGCGCTCGCCGCAACCGACTACGTGCGCGGCACGATCACCCCTTTGGGTGCCGCGGGTTCGTGGCCGGTCGTTCTCGATGCCCGGTTAGCTGGGCGCCGGATCGCGATCGGCTCGGGCAGCGCCGAGTACGGAGCGCTGGTGGCGGCCGATGAGCTGGTGGATGCGTATTCTGCCGCCGTCGTCGATCTCGCTGCTGAGTGAGTCTCTTCGCGGGCTGGCGTCGGTCTCCTGGGTTGTTGCGGCGGGTGGCGCGCCCGGCTTTCTGCGGCTGGGGCGCGATTTCTCGCCGTTGGTTCGATCCGCCCTCCGAGTGTGGGTAATATAGAGGGGTTGCCTCGGCAGCGCAGGCCAGACTCTGGTCGGCGAAGCTGAAGAACAACGGGCTGTGGCGCAGCTTGGTAGCGCACTTGACTGGGGGTTACAGGCATTAGCCTCTCCGGTAGCCCAAAATAACTAAACAACGGGTTGTGGCGCAGCTTGGTAGCGCACCTGACTGGGGGTCAGGGGGTCGCAGGTTCAAATCCTGTCAACCCGACGAAAAAGCCCTGATGAGAAGCTATTTTTCATCAGGGCTTCTCTCGTTTCTGGTGACCTTCGCCGGAGCGCGAGCCGGAGCCCGAAGCTTGGGCATGAGCCGCTTCGAGGTTCGGTCGAGCGTCGGTCAGATTCGGGTCTAGTGGGCCAAAAAGTGGAAATCTAGTGGGCCAAAATCCGGGCAGGTTGAGGCCTCGGCCCCCTTCTCTGAGCCGAGTGCGGCGGTTGTTCGTTAGAGCTGGGGTCTGTCGCGGCGGGGCGGCTCCTTCCTGTGCTGTCGCGTCTTCGGTCGCGCGAGGAACTGGTTGGCGAGTTGGGCGGCCTCGTTCAGCTGCCGGTGATCGGGATGCAGGTAGCCCTTGGTTGTATCGATCGACGCATGCCCGAGGATGCGCTGCAGCACGTGGAGCGGCACCCCGGCATCGGCCAGCCAGGTCGCGCCGGTGTGCCGGAGCCCGTGCCTGGTGAGGTTCGGCAGGCCGAGATCGACGACGATCTGATCCCAGTTCGTCGCGTCTCGGACGGTCGCGGTCGTGAGCACGCCGCCCCGAGGCCCGCGCAGGAGAGGGTCATCGGGCTTCTTGCCCGCAGACAGGCGCACGAGCAGTGGTTCGAGCTCATCGAGGATCGGCACGTACCGGGTCTTGCGGCCCTTGGTCTGCTTGCGAACGAGCCCTCCCTTGCCCGGGTAGATCTGCCGTTCGATCTTGACGACGCGGTTCTTCCAGTCAATGTCTCCCGCTTCGAGCCCTGAGACTTCGGAGCCACGCGCCGAGAGCAGCGCGCAGAGCATGACGTGATCCGAATAGCTCTGATGCACCTCCGCACATCTCGCAGCGAGAGCGTTCAGCGTCTCCACGTCCTGGATCGCGAACGCGCGCATGGAACCGGGTTCGAGCGCCGGGACGTGGTTGAACGCGCGTCGCGCCCGATTCTTCGCCGGGTTCGACGGGATCACCTCGTCTCGCACGGCAACATCCAGCACTCGCACCAGCACGCCGATGGAGGTCTTGATGGTGGAAGGCCGATGTTCGGTCTCCCACTGGTCGATGGTGCGATCGATCAGCCCGGTGGTGATCTTGCTGACCTTGATATGACCGAGCGCCGGTACGACGCGGAGCCTGAGGCTGGCGTCGTAGCCCGCGACGGTGGAAGTCGTGTCGAGGCCGCGCTGCCAGCGATCGCCGATCGACTCGACGTAGTCCGAGAACGTGACGAGCAGATCGGTTCCCGTCTCGGTTGCCTCCTGCATCGTCGCGAAGAACGCTTCCGCGTCTTCTGGCGTCGGGACGAACGCCGAGCGGCTGGGGCGCTTCCTCGTGTGCGGGTCGGTCCAGCGCACGCGTGCGAGATACCCGCTGCCGCGGCTCTCGATACTGGTGGAGAGCTTCACCCCGATGGGCGGCATCTTGTGCTGGCGCGGGTCAGCCATGCTCGCGCTCGCGTTCCAGCACCCAGGCGCGCACGGTCGGCGGGTTGTAGCGGGCGATCCCGCCGACGCTGACAAACGGCGGCCCCTCGTGCTGCCTGCGCCACCTCGACAAGGTCGCCTGCGAGACGTTCAGGAACTCGGCTGCTTCTCGCGAGTTCCACAGCGGCTCAACCTGGCTCGTCGTCGCGTACACGATCAGCCGATCGCTTCAGACGAATGAACTCATCCTCGATGTCCTGGCGCGCCTGCACATCGGCGGCCACGAAGTCGACGAAATCGATAGCCCGGTTCGGGATCAGCTCGTCTTCGATGGGCGTTTGGGGTTCCTCTCCCGGCCAGGTGGTCTGCCGGGTGGGGCGGTCGCGGTCAAGGCGGGTGCCGCAGGTCGCTACCCACTCACGGAGCCGTTCCCGCGCGAGCGCGAAATCGGTGTGCCAGGCGATCGGCCCCGAAGCGTCCTGCTCCGGGTCGTAGCTCGCGATCCAGTGCAAGTGCAAGGCGGAGAGCTCCCACACGAGTTCGGGGTGCCGGTACCAGAACGGCGGGATCACCGAGGCGGGCAGCCCATAGGTGCGGCGAAGCTGATCGACCCACTCATTCAATGCCAGCCATTCCGCCTCCGCATCGCCGGACGTGAGCAGATTCCAGTTGACCGGTCGAGGTGGCTCCGGCAGCGCGGCGCGCGCCATCACCAGGTCGTACAGGTCGTCGTCTTCGATCTCGGGATCGAGGTGCTCGCCGACTTCGTCCTCGGCGCCGGAACCATCGGGAGCTTCGTGCATGTCGCTCACCGCCCCAACGCCAGCGCACGGGCGGGCTGAGCCGCACGGAACTCGACAGTGCCCACTGCCCGCGGTGCCTCCCGTGTCGCCTCCATACGGGGCCGTGGCTTGCGTTCGACCCGGTAGCGTTCGCGCGTGGTATCGAAGAGGAGCTTGACCGCCTGGAACTGGCGCTCCTCGACCTTCTGCCCGCGATGCTCGTAGCTTCGCGTCTTGAAGCTGCCAATGGCGACCACGTCGTCGCCCTCCACGAAGTCGGCGAACGCTTCCTCCGCATTCTCGCCGAGCAGCACGAGCTTCGTGTACGTGGCACCCAGGAGCGTCAGGCTTCCATCGGGTTCTTCTCGGTGCTGTTTCTGCCCGATCTGGCCGATGAACAGCGCGAGCCCGTCGGAGAGTCGTTTGAGCTGCGGGGTGCGGGAGAGGTATCCGGGGAGAGCGGTCTTGGTGCGCGGGTCCATCGATTCGTCCTTGCTCGTTCACGGTCGCGCTCGCTGCGCGACATCTCTATGAAGCAGGTGCACCGCCCCCGCCTGTCGGATCGTCCGCAATCGGCTGGGTGGTGGCCTGCCGGTAGTGGAGTTGTGCTTCGACCGCGCAGCGGTCGGCTGCGAGGTGTTTCCCGTCGGCGCGCTGGGTCCACCGGCGCAGCCGGGTCACGATCGGCGGTGCCGCGCGCAGCAGCACGAGGCCGGTGCCGAACGGGAGGCGGCGGATCGCGTCGGGAGGCATGATCGGCACCCGGCGGATCGAGCGTTGCGCGCTACGGGAGCCGTGGTCGCCGACGGTAATGGAGTCGGTGATCTCGTCGCGTTCCCCGATGAGCGTGGACAGGTCCTGGAGGTCTTTCGAATTGGAGGCGCCGCCGAGGATGATCTTCACGATCGCGGCGTCCCAGATCGCGGAGGCCGCGTTCTCCGACCACTGCTCCCGCGCCTGCGCAAGCGACTGCAAGACCGGCATGGTCGTGATCCCGGTGCCGCCGCCTTCGGCCATGAGCGTCGGCAACGACGGCAACGGGCTGAGGTTCGCGACTTCGTCCAGGCAGAGCAGCAGGGGCGGGTCGAGTCTCGCCCCCGGGGAGCGTGCGGCGAGGCGGCGGGCTGCCTCGACCACATCTTCGATGAGCGCCGCGACCAGCGGGGCGCTGTTGTTCGCGCCGGCTGCGGTCGCGAGCAGGTACAGGGTGCCCTTCTTCGCGAGAAAGTCTTCGGGGTCGAACACCTCGTCCGTGCCGGGGGTGACGGCATCGAGCACGCGGGGGTCGGCGAGGGCGGCGAGCGCGAGTGAGACGCCCTGCCAGATCGAATCCCTGGTACGCGGGTCCGCTTCGATCATCGCCTGCAGTGCTTCCGCCCACCCTCCTGCGGCTTGCGGGTGGGTGGCGAGGATCGATACGGCGTCGCCGGCTGCTGCGGGGTCGAGCGTCCACCGAAACAGATCGGCGGGCTGGCGCTGGTCGAGCGCGGCGGCGTGGAGCAGGCATTGGAGCGCGACCCTCGTTTTCGCTTCCCAGAAGTCGCCGCCCTCGACCCCGCCTTTCCCGAGCCCGGTGGCGGAGGCGAGCCCGGATGCGCGGATCATCGCGGTGAGAGGGTCGGTGCAGCCTCTGACGGGCGACCAGCGGAGCCCAGCGGGGATGCCGTCGGCGAGGTGCTGCGGATCGAACACCGCCACCGGCCCCACCTTCTCCCTCGCGCGGATCGTGGCGGTCACATTGTCCGGGCGCGTAGACGTGGTGACGACGGCGCCGGGGGCGGCGAGGATCGAGTTGATGACGATGTGCACGCCCTTCCCGGAGCGGGGCGGCCCGATCAGCAGGATCGAGTCTTCGACCGACGCCCACACCTCGACCCCGCGCGACACCCCGAGCCGGTACCCAACCTCCGCAGGTTCAGGGGTCACGAGCGACGGGCGCAGGCTCCCCGCACGTGCCAGGAGTGCGCGCGGGGAACCGGCTTTCGCGACCTCGGCGCGGGTGGCGATCCCGGCGATCCGGTACGGGTCCATCGCCTGCCGGCGGCCATGCTGCCGGATCGTCGCCCACCCCCACCAGGCGGCAGCCCCGGCGGTGAGGATCATGGTGCCGGCGATCACCCAGTACACGACCGGGTCAAGGCCCGGCATGCCGAGCGCGGCACCCGGGTCGGCGGGATGCAGGAGAACCCCGGCCCCCGCACCGAGGCCAGCGTGGGGTTGCGTGGTGCCGGTGAGGAACGCGGCGACACTGCCCGCCGCCCGCAGGAGTACCGCGATGACGGCGAGGGCGGCGAGACAGGTGAGGGCGGCGTTGGTGAGTTCGTCGCCGAGGCTCGCGGCCGGGCGGATCGGGGAGGTCACTGCGGTGCCCCGATGCAGACGGTGGCGGAGATGCGGCCGAGGAGGATCACTTCACCGGTGGGTGCGTGGTCGAGGTAGCGGGAATCGATCAGGGCGCGGGCGATCCCGTCGGGCCCGGTCTCGGTGTGCGCGATGACAATCGCGACCGCGACATCCTCGCCCGGCACCATCCCCGACCCCGCGAACTGCACCAGACGCGGCACCGCCGGCACCGGCACCGCCGACTGCGAAACCTGCTGTACCGGCTGCGCCTCTGGTGGCGGGGTGCGGCGCGGGCGCGGGGTGTAGAAGTCGGTCATCGTCCGGCCGTCGGTCTCGATGACATCGACGCGGATCGTGGAGCCGGTCTGCTCTCGGATCGCGTCCACGATCGCCGGGAACGATCCCCGCCGCCACGGCGGGGAGAACTCCGGCGGCAGAAACGGCGCCCCGTCGACCGTGACGGCGAGGGTGCCGTCCTCGGCGACGACGATCCGCACCATCACCACCCCTACTGGGGCGGCGGGCTTCGAACGATCACGCTTCGACATACAGGGTCTCCTTCACAAGACGGGCAGGCAGAGAGCGACCCGAGGCCAGGGGTGCCGGCGGGCCGGAAGACACACACCAGGGACGGCGCAACGTGGGCGGCAAGGATGCGAGCCAGAGATTTCAGAGCGTGGGCCGGCCCGTGCCGCGGCCTGGGTCGGGGGCGGCGCGGCGGGCGGCCTGCTGATATGCCGGCGGGAGCCGGTACGCCGCCGGCGTCGGGTCGAGCATCGCTTCGACATCTCCGACGCTCGTGGTGACTTCTGCGAGGCCTTCGGCGAGGAGCCGGTGGCAGCCGGCAGAGTTCGCGGAGGTGATCGGGCCAGGGATCGCGCCGAGCTGCCGGCCGAGTTCGTAGGCGGCGACCGCGACCCGGAGGCTTCCCGACCGTGCCCCGGCCTCCGGGATCACCGTCGCGGCGGACAGGGCGGCGAGCAACCGCGCACGCGCCTCGAACCGGCCCTTCGTCGGCGCGTATCCCGGCGGGGCCTCGCTGATGAGGAGGCCGCCGTGCTCGGTGATGCGGCGGAACAGGTCATGGTGCGCCCGCGGATACGGCCGGTCCAGGCCGCCCGCGAGCACCGCGATCGTAGAGGCGGATCGCGCAGCGAGGGCGGCGCGGTGGGCTTCGGCGTCGATGCCGTAGGCGCCGCCCGAGACGAGGATGCGCGGTGATGCTGCGAGCTGCGACGCGAACTCACGAGTCACCTGCACCCCGTAGCCGGTGGCGGCGCGGGCGCCGGTGATCGTCACCCGTGACGAGAGCGAGTCGGTGAGTAGTTCCGGGTTGCCCTTCGCCCACAGCATGAGCGGTGCGGCGTGGCCGAGGTCCGCGAGGGCGTCGGGCCAGCCGGGGCGGTGCGGGGTGAGGATGCGCAGGCCGTAGCGCTCGGTCAGGCCGATCAGCTCATCGGTGAGCACGTCCTTCTGCTGGGCGGCGGCCTGCTGCCGCCACCGCACCCCGGCCACGGGGTCGACCTGAGACGGGATCGCTGCGCCTGGGTCGCGGATCAGCGCGAGCGTCTCCGTGACGCCGATGGCCTGCACGAGCTGCCCGGTGACCGGATCGCCGGGCTCGGTGAGCACGGCGAGCGTGATCCGCGCGATCGTGTCTGCCGTGTACTCGCTCATCGCCGCCTCCTGCACTGCCGTCACTGTCAGAGGACAGGTGCGCCAGGCGGACACGCGAAAGGGCGGGGCGCAGACCCTGGGGAATGGTCTGCGCCCCGCCCTCCATGGGGTGCTGGGTTACTGATTCATGAGCTCTTCGATACCGGCGTCCTCCTCTCCGCTGTCTCCGCCTCGCTCCCGGTGGAGCGCGAGCCGTCGCCCGAACCACAGCGTCACCCCGGCCGCGAGGAGCGCGACCAGGCCGCCTGCGGCGATCAGCCACGGGAACCCGCCCCCAGTCGTAGCCAGCTCGGACGGTTTCCCCGGAAGCTCCGGCACCTCCGGCGTCGGCGGCACCTCCGGCGGTGTCTCGGTCACGACCGTCGTCTCACCCGGCGCACCGCATTTCCCTTCCGTGATGACCTTGCCCTTCGCGTCGTAGAGGGTTTCGACCCAGTACACGTGCCCGGCACGGTCGACGCTCGTCTTCCCGGAACGGTAGATGCCGGCCTCGGTGACGGCGATCTTCTCCGAGGTGAAGAACGGCACCTCGCACACCGGTTCGGCGTCCGGGGCGTGGGGGCCGTAGGAACGGAACACGAGGTACGCGCCCGCGGGGATCTTCGACCCCTGCACGAGGGCGGCATCGTCGAACTCCTCACCGATCCCCGCAACAGGGGTGGCCTGCGTGACGACCGACACCGGCTGCTCGGCGCCTGGAACGTAGAACCGCTCCCAAATATCCGCCGGCGACGACTGGAACGGTTGCACGCGGTCGTCGCCCGCGAACCGCGTGACGATCACGTAGAACCCGGCCTCGGTCGGCTGGATACGGTCCTCATCGGTGTAGCCGATGTCGTAGACCCCGTTCTTCGCGGGCGTCGTGATCCGCGTGAGCACCGGCGCGTCCGACAGATCGAGATCGTCGGTCAGCTCCGCATCGGTCTTGAACGGGCCGTAGACGGTGTGCTCGATCTCCTGCTCGTCGGGACCCCAATATCCGTCACTCGTGAACTCGGGATGATTCTCCGGGAACCCCGAGACGGTGATCCGGTCGAACGCTCGCCCGTTCTGGTGGACGTTGTACTCGCGAACCTCCGAGGTGATCGTGAGCGGCCACCTGACGGAGTGCGACTCGATGTTGATGCCGTACTCGTCCTGCCAATCCGCGGCAATGTACGGGCGCACCCACTCCGGCTGCGACGCCTTCTTCACCTGCCACACCCACGTCACGAACCCCGCATCCGGCAGCACCACCTCGGGCGACTCATGCTCGCCAGGCCCCGTCGCAGTCACCTGCACGGTGCTGATCGGCACCGCACCCGCCGGCACCTCCGCACCCCGCACGGGCGGCAGGGTTCCGGGTACCTGGTAGGCAGTGCCCTCGAAAACCACCGGGATCGGCTCGCCGTTGTGCTTGAGCCACGCGCCGTTGGTCGAGGAGACCGTGATCGTATCCGTCACCCGGTCGCCGGGCTTGACCAGCCGCCCGTTCGCCTGCGATACCGCTTCCGGCTGGAACGGCGTGACCGAGGTCTCCGCCACCCGCCCGAACCGATCCGTGAAGGAATCGGTAAGGTACTTCGCGTTCGCGCCCTGCTTGGTCTTGTCGATCCTCCACACCCACGTGTAGAACCCCGACTCCGGCGCGATGAGCGTGCCCGGCGACACGTAGTTCCCGGGGTGCGTGAGCGTCAGCGACTCCGTTCCGAGTACGGGCGCGCCCTCTGGGGGTGCGTTCGCTTCGGCCGGCTGCGCGTCGAACGGCCCGTAGAGGGTGCTCTCGGCGAGCACCGGCACCGGGGTGCCGTTCACCTTGATCCACGAGTGCTTCGTCACCGTGACGTTCAGCTTGTCGGCGAACACGTCGCCGGCCTGCACGAACTTCGCATCCACCACAGTCTCGATCACCGGCTGGAAGTCCAGCGGAATCACCGGCGACGAAGCTTCCGCCGACAGCGGCTCGAACGAAGCGGTGCCGAGGATGCGCTGTTCGCCCGGCGTGTAGAACAGGTCGACGCCGGCCCCGTAACCGACGGCGGGAGCCTTGATGCTCGCGGTGATCTGATAGTCGGGCGCCGACTCGGGCGGGACGCCGACGATCTCATGCGTTCCGGCACCGAGCATTGCCGAGGTGCTGCCGTTCGTGAAGGTGGCGCTCGTGAGCGTCACCGTGCCGGTCGCAGAAGCGGGGTTCGCGCTGATCGTGAGTTGCCCGTGGTACTGGTCGCTCATGCTGATCGACATGCTCACGGACGGGTTCGCCACGGCGTTCGCGGCGGCTGCGTCGCGCATCGCGTTGAGGTTCGCGAGCACCGTGCCCTGCACGTTCGCGGGGACGCGGGTGACGAAGTGCGCATCACCACCACGCCCCACGTAGTTGCTGTGGTCGGCGACGTCCCACACGTACATCTGCACCGCCGCCGTGATGTTCGGGTCGCTGCTTTCGCCCCAGCGGCCCATGACGTAGTTCAGGCGCGCAAGCTCGGTCTCAGAGAGCGAATCGAGGGTGGTCTTCAGCTCGGGATGATGGGTGTTGCCCCAGGGTGGGAGCGCGTCGAGGTCCATGCAGTACGCCTGCCGGCCATGCGATGAGAACGATCCGAGCCACAGGTCTTCGTTGCCGTACCCGACGCCCAGCGTCGCGGCCTGCGCAGCCGGGGCCGGGGCGAAGAAGAGGCCGCTGATGAGCATGAGCAGGATGGTGAGGATCGCGGCGTACCGCGAGACGGTGCGGCCGGGCGGTCTTCCCGCTTGGACGGGTTCGAGCGCTGTGGACATGGGGACTCCTGACTGAACGATGAAATGCCGCCGCCAGGACTGACGGCAGCCAACAGTCAGGTGCGCGGCAGGTGCCGTGGGGCCACTGCTAACTTGAGAGCGTGGCGGACGAGGAAAAGCAGAGTGGCGAAGACGGTAGTCGCGAGCTGAGGGGTTTCGGTATTCCAGCGAGCGGAGGGTTCAAGCTACCCGAATCGACATATCGTCAGCTCTTCGACGTGAGCAAGATCCTCGGTTCAGCCCCGACCGTGGACATACAGAGCATCTTGAAGAGCTCCGGGCTGACAAACATGAAAAGCCTCACGCAAGGCATCATGCCCCCCGGCACCCAGCAGCTCATCAACTCAATATTGCCCAACTACGCTGAAATGGTGGCAGAGCCGATCCGAGCCATGATGCAGAGCCAGTTTGGGCCGACAGGTGCGATCACTGAGATGTTGAAGCAGATCAGAACCCTTGATCTGTCGAGACCGTCAATCGCTCCAGCTCCAAGCCCGAATACGGCGTACTCTGATGACTTCAGCTCTCCGGATGATTATTTCAGCCCGCATGAGCTTGTCATCGATAGCTTTGACGAGTTGCATCGAGTTATTCAAGGCCTTATTCGCCGCAACCCATCGTTAGATTTCCTTTGGAGGGGGCAACAGGATGCCTCGTGGGGGCTGCATAGTTCCCTGTACCGCAGGCTCATCGCGAAGCAGAAGGTACGAGGAGCGCATCGAAAACATCGTGTAGAAGAGCCGTACCCAACCGAAGATGACATGGTGGCTGCCGAGGAAGCAATTCTGAAGCTTGCTCGCGTGGTGTGGAGGTTCGACGACTTGAGCGCGTTGGAAACCTTTGCCCGGCTGCAGCACTTCGGGGCGCCGACTCGCCTTATCGACGTATCAAGGAATCCGTTTATTGCGGCATGGTTCGCTGTCGAGTCCTCTGTTGATCACGACGACAGCGACGGGCGGCTCTTTGCCACCGCAACGTTCCCGGTACTCCCGGCAGAGAGCCGCAAAGAAGCAGAGGACCTGACGCAGGTTCGCGGCGAGCTAGCACGAACCTACCTGCCATTCTGGCATCTTGCCGACTCGAACGAAGCACGAGCTGAGATGGAGTGGGGAACGGGAACCATCCGCCGCTTCTGGGTGCCACCTCTTTACGAACAGAGAATACTGGCGCAAAACGGATGCTTCCTGCTCGACGGGGTCCCCATTGGCGTGCAGCAGAATGCGGGCTATTTTAAGCGAAAGGGGGCCGGCAATCGGTCCTGGAAGAAGGCCGATCTTCTCGCCTCCGGCTCAATCTTCACGAAACTCTACGACCCCAGACGCGCGGTTCCGATGAACAGGCGTCGCTCGTTCCCTCCCACGTTCACCTTCCGTATCACGGCTAAGGCAAAGGTCGAGATTCGACAAGTGCTTGAGGAACGTTTCTCCTACAGCGCATCAACTATGTATCCCGACATCGAAGGGCTCGCCAGCCACCTTCGAAATCATCTAGACGAGCTCATAATCTCTATGCGTTGAAGTTCCCGACCCGGTTCTGTGCCCCAGCGGCCTCGCTTCCCTTGTGGTTGCAAGTTCCCGTCACGCCTGACGCAAAATGAAAAACCTTCACTCTCAATGACGGTTCGTCGGCACGATTGACGTATGGTCGCCTCTCGTGAACTGCCGGGGTCATGAAGCTCGTCGCGCTGCGTGGCGGCGCTGCCGACGAGGTGCTGCGGACTGCCCAGGACGCGGAGGACTTCGAGCAGGAGAGCGTTGACGAGCACGCGATCGCGATGGCTGCCGCTGGCCTCAGCGACGGCCATGTCCAGGGCACCCGCCGGATCATCATCGAGTTCGCCCGTTCGCTGACGGGCCCGTTGTGGGAGGCGGGCTGCGCCGACGCGGACGCGTTCCTGGCCGAGCAGCGGCGCATGGGCCACGCGGTGAGCACGCGGGCGGGCAAGGCCGGGGCGCTGGCGCAGTTCTACGAGTTCGTCATCGCCCGCTATCAGGGCCAGATTCACCGCATGACCGGGGTGGTGGTCGAGCAGCCCATTGATGACTTCAACCGGCAGTCCGGTGCGTCGCTGGGCAAGGTGCGCGTGCCGCCGTCCGATGACGAGGTCGACGCGCTGTTCACGGGCTGGCGGCAGTCGATCCCGGACGCGCGGAAGTATCTCCCGGCCGCGCGTGACTACTTCGCCGCGTCGTTGTGGCGGCGGGTCGGGGTGCGGATCAACGAGACGGTGATGCTCGACATCCGCGACTGGCGGCCCGACCTCGGCGGGCTGGGGAAGCTGCATGTGCGGTTCGGGAAGGGCTCGCGCGGGCGCGGCTTCAAGGCCCGCCTGGTGCCCGCGATCAACGGGGCCGACCAGCTCATCGACTGGTGGCTGGCCGAGGTGCGTCACCAGTTCGGCGACGACTGGGTCAACCCGGATGCGCCGATGCTGCCCTCCGAACGGTTCGATGAGGACCTGGGGCGCTGCGCCAGAGTGAGCGACTACTCGCTGCGGCGCGGCCTGACAATCCAGACCGAGCGGTTCCTGCCCGCGTGGGCGGGCCGGTTGACGCCTCATGTGCTGCGGCATTACTGCGCCTCGTCTCTGTATGGGAGCGGGATGGACTTGAAAGCGATCCAAGAGCTGCTGGGCCACCAGTGGCTGTCCACGACGTCGGGGTATGTCCACGTGCGCAGCGAGCACGTCGAGCTGGCCTGGCTGGGCGCCAACCAGCGGGTCGAGGCCCGCTTCGCGGAAGAAAGGTGAATCGCCTGTGCAATGGAATCTGAGAATGCGAGCCGCCGAGCGCGGCATCTGGAAGTCCGCCGAGCTGCGCCGCCGCCTCGCCGCGGCAGGACTGGAGATCAGCGCCGGGAAGATGTCGGGCTGGTGGGCCGGAACCCCCGCGACGATCCGTCTGGAAGAGCTCGACGTGCTCTGCTCGATCCTCGACTGCGCACCCTCTGACCTGATGACTCCCGAGCCCCAGAAGGTTGCGGCGAGGCGTCCGAGACAGGCCGAGACGGTGGGCGGTGAGAATGAGGTCGGCCCGACGGTCTCGCCCCGGTTCGGTAAGCCCCGTTCCGAGCCGCCGCTGTGAGTCCAGCGCCGGGGCCGGAAGCGCGGCTGCGGGTGCCGCCCTTGTGCACCCGCTGCCAGGTCAACCGTGTCGCGTGGAGCAAGCCCCGCATGGACTTCTGCTACGTCTGCATGCCTGGCGGCCCGTTCCCGCCGCCGCCCTGCGAGGGGTGCGGAACGAGCACCGATTACTTCAGTCAGGGCCTGTGCCAGCGCTGCCACCCGCGCAGCTCCCACAAGGTCGGCTCCTGCAAGAGCTGCCTGGCGTGGGGCGTGTATCCGCAGCACAACTGGATGTGCTGGGCGTGTCGCTGGTGGCAGACCCACTACCCGAAAGGGGTCTGCAACTACTGCCATCGCGATACCTGGATCGGTGACCGGGGTGCGTGCCGTCTTTGCCTCGAACAGGCCCGGATGCTTCAAGAGCCCGGCCGTGCGCTCGACCTCGCGGGCGCGAACAAACACGGCCAGCAGCTCTTCTTCGCGAACATGCACTTTCAGCGCCGCCGTACTCCGCGACTCAAGCCCGCAGGCGGGTGGAAGACGCCCGGCGCGTGGGGTCGCCCCGGCCCGCCGCCGAAGCAGCTCGCCCTGACCGAGTGGGTGCAGCCCGTCCTCATCGACGTCGCCCCCGACCCCGAGCTGCTGCTCCAGCGCGCCCTGATCGAGAACAGTGAGCTGACTCGATACTGCAACGCGATCGTGCACGAGCACGCCGAACAGTTCGGCTGGTCTGCCCGCCAACGCAACGACGTGATCCGTTCCCTGCGCCTGCTGCAGACCCTCCGCGACAGCCCGACCGCGAAGATCCGCGCCTCCGACGTGCTCCAACTCCCACGCTATGACGGCAACATCGTCTCCACCCTCGACGTGCTCGACGCCGCCGGGCTGCTCATCGATGACCGGCCCCGCTGGATCGACACCTACTTCGCGAACAAGACGTCGCTGCTGCCACAGGTGATGCAGGAGCAGCTCGAGGTCTGGGTGAACGTCCTGATCGACGGAGCGACGACCACGCCCCGGCAGCGCTCCCGCGACCCGTTGACCGTGAAGGTCCATATCCACGCCGTCGTTCCGGCCGTGACCGCGTGGGCAGAGGCCGGCCATCAGTCGCTCGCCGAGATCAGCCCCGCTCAGTTTCGTGATGTGTTGCCCGAGAGCGGGAACCCGCGGGCGCTCATGGAGCGCGGCCTGCGGTCGCTGTTCAAGGTACTCAAAGCTCGCAGGCTCGTATTCCAGAACCCCACCCGCGGCATGACGTTCACCAAGGTCAACGGCAACATCCCGATGCCGCTGGACACCGCTCTCATCCGCGAGAAACTGAACTCGCCCCACCCCGTGATCGCGTTGGCCGTCTCGCTCGTCGCGTTCCACGCCCTGACTGCGAAACAGGTCTCCGAGCTGCTGCTCACCGACATCGTCGACGGACGCCTGAACCTCGCAGGCCGCAGCATCCCGCTCGCCGCTCCCGTCCGCGAACGCCTGACCCGATGGCTCGACTACCGCCAGAACAGATGGCCGAACTCGCAGAACCCGCACCTCATCATCCATCAGCGCTCCGCGCCCAGGATGATGGCCGCGAACCGAACCTATCCCTGGCAGCAGGGCGGCATCCGCCCGCAGGCCCTCCGCGAAGATCGCATCCTCGCCGAAGCCCACGCCACTCGCGGCGACGCGAGGGCCATCAGCGACCTCTTCGGTCTCAGCATCGCTGGCACCGACCGCTATATCGACACCCTCGCACACCCCGGCCTCACCGGCGGCGAGCAGCCAGGGTGATGCCGCTGCGCCGGGTCGATCCCGACCCTAGGGTCGTGCTCTCGCGGACGGTCAGGGGGCAGGGGGTAACGGTGGCCGATCCGTCACCGCTCCGGAGCGGTTGGTCGTGTGCGGGCGGCGCGGAGCCCGTTGAGGATGACGATGACCTCGGCGATCTCGTGCACGAGCACCACCGCGGCCAGGCCCAGGACGCCGAACAGGGCGAGCGGGAGCAGCACGACGATGATCAGCAGCGACAGGATGATGTTCTGGTTGATGATGTGCCGGCCGCGGCGGGCGTGGTCGAACGCGCGCGGCAGGAGGCGCAGGTCGTGGCCGGTGAAGGCGACGTCGGCGGACTCGATCGCGGCATCGGAACCGGTCGCGCCCATGGCGATGCCGATGTCCGCGGCGGCCAGGGCGGGGGCGTCGTTGATGCCGTCGCCGATCATCGCGACCGAGCCGTGCCTGCCCAGCTCGCTGATCGCGGCGGCCTTGTCCTCCGGGCGTAGCTCGGCGCGCACGTCCTCGATCCCGGCCTGCGCGGCCAGGGCGCGGGCGGTGCGGGCGTTGTCGCCGGTGAGCATGGTCGTCCCGACGCTCTGGGCGGCGAGCGTACGGACGACCTCGGGGACTTCGGGGCGCAGCTCGTCGCGGACGCCGATCGCGGCGACCGCGGCGCTGTCGCGGTGCACGATGACGACGGTCATGCCCTGCTCCTCCAAGCCGGCGACCTGGTCCTTGAGCGGGCCGGCGTCCAGCCAGCGGGGGCTGCCGACGGTGACCTGGGCCCCGTCGAGGGTGCCTTCGATGCCGTGCCCGGCCTGCTCGGTGACGTCCAGGGCGGCGGGGGCTCCGGGTGCGGCGGCGGTGATCGCGGCGGCCAGCGGGTGGGTGCTGTGCTGCTCCAGGGATGCCGCCCACGCCAATGCCTGCGCCTCGTCCACGCCGTCGGCGGTGAGCACCGCGGTGACGGCGGGCTCGTTGCGGGTCAGGGTGCCGGTCTTGTCGACGGCGACGTGACGGATCACGCCGAACCGCTCGAACACCGCACCGGACTTGATGATCACGCCGAACCTGCTCGCCGCCCCGATCGCGGCGACCACCGTCAGGGGCACGGAGATCGCCAGCGCGCACGGCGACGCCGCGACGAGGACCACGAGGGCGCGGATGACCCACAGCTCCGGGTCGCCCAGCAGCGACCCGATGACCGCCACCAGGACGGCGAGGATCAGCACGCCGGGCACGAGCGGGCGGGCGATGCGGTCCGCGAGGCGGGCGCGGTCCCCCTTCTCCGCCTGCGCCTGCTCCACCAGCTCCACGATCGTGGTCAGCGAGTTGTCGGTGCCCGCCGCGGTCGTCTCGACCTCCAGGGCACCGGCGGTGTTGATCGCCCCGGCCGACACCGCGTCGCCGGGCTCGACCTCCACCGGGATGGACTCGCCGGTGATCGCCGAGGTGTCCAGGCTCGACCGGCCCGTACGGACGATCCCGTCGGTCGCGATCCGCTCACCCGGACGCACGAGCATCAGCTGACCAACGGCCAGATCCTTCGCGGCGACCTCCACGGACGCGCCATCCTGCCGGATGGTCGCGGTCTCCGGGACGAGTTTCAGCAGCGCCCGCAGCCCGCCACGGGCGCGATCCATCGCCTTGTCCTCCAGCGCCTCGGCGATCGAGTACAGGAACGCCAACGCTGCGGCCTCCTCGACGTAGCCGAGGATGACCGCGCCGATCGCGCTGATCGTCATCAGCAGGCCGATGCCGAGCTTGCCCTTGAACAGCTTGCGGATCGCGCCCGGGGTGAACGTCGACGCGCCCAGCAGCAGGCCGATCCAGAACGCCACCAGCGCCGGGATCTCCGCCCCTGTCCATTCCAGGACCAGGCCCGTGCCGAAGGCGACGCCGGAGAGCACCGGGACCATGATCCCGTGGTCACGCCACCAGGGACGCTCCCGCTCCTCCTCGGTTTCCTCCCCGACCTGGGTCTCCGGCTCGTCGCAGCCGCACGCCGCGCTCACGCGCCCGCTCCCGTCCCGCAGCAGCCCGGCACCGTGCACTCGGCGTCCATGCACGGCGCGTGCTCGTCCACGGCCAGCGTCACGTCCACCAGCGCCGTGAGCGCCGCCGCGAGGTGCGGGTCGGCGATCTCGTAGCGCGTCTGCCGACCCTCGGGCTCGGCGACTACGATCCCGCAGTCGCGAAGACAGGTCAGATGGTTCGACACGTTGGAGCGCGTCAGCTCCAACTCGCGCGAGAGCACGGCCGGGTAGCTCGGGCCGTCCAGCAGGGTCATCAGGATCCGGGAGCGCGTCGGGTCCGCCATGGCCCGGCCCAGCCGGTTCATGACGTCGAGACGCGAAGCAATAGTCAGCATGCACTGAACTATACAGCAACGGCTGACCTATTATCGATTCGTCAACTAGGGCAATAGCGCCGTCCTGAACAACGCGGGTTACCAATACCGCTCCGCGTGCGGGCGCAGCTCGAACCACGGCCGCCCGAGATCGAGCCCCAACGCCTTCGCTTCCGCTGAGGAGGCGACGACCATGCCGTCGTTGTTGCTCAGCGCCACCAGGGAGCGCCCCTCGAGCTTCGGGTTGAAGACTCGCTCCCAGGAGGCGTAGGCCGAGTTCACGTCGATGTGCGCGAGCATCGGCGGTCACCGCAGATGATGGAGACAGTACGTCGCCACGCCCCAGACCTTGAGCTCCGACAGCTCCGCCACCGCAATGTCGGGATGCGTCGAGTTCTCCGCCCGCAGCACGACTCCGCCCGGCGTGATCTCGAGCCGCTTGATGGTGAGCTCGCCGTCGAGCACCGCGACGACGATATCCCCGCTGCGCGGCCGCTTCGAGCGGTCGACGAGCAGCTCATCGCCGTCGCTGATGCCGGCGGCCGTCATCGACTCGCCAGAGGCCCGCACCACGAAGGTCGCCGCCTGGTCGTCGACGAGCATGTCGGTGAGGTTCAGCGGGCCCTCGTAGTAGTCCTGCGCGGGGGAGGGGAAGCCGCACGCGACCGGGACCGGCGCCATCGACAGCAGCACCGGCACCAACTCGGGCGAGACGATTCGCGGCAGCAGCGCACGCATCATGCAACCTCCCCATCTATCGAACAAACTTTCGATACATCATTATCCGCGAAGGCTCGCCCGGAAGCGAACCGTGAGCCTCTCTCGGCTATCCTCGGGGCGTCCTCCGACATTGATCGCATCGGTTCCCCCAGGCCGCGCAGCGGGGGTGTCGGGAGTGCAGGCTACGAGTCTCCTCCGACCTGCGCACGGCGCCCGCGCCCGCCCCACCCGTGGGTCGGCGCGTCGCGTGCTCTGGCGTCGCTCGCCGCGTTGATCGCCAGCCTCCGCCGGCACGCCCACTCCGGGCGCGGCAGGAAGGAACGAGATCACGAGCGCATTCATGGTGCCGATCGAGCACATCCGGGCGATGGTCAACGCCGGGCTCAACGTCGAGTGCGGGCCGATGACGTGGCAAACCGCTGGGGTGCTGCAGCCGTCGACGGCAGAGCAGGTCGGGGCGATGCTGCTCGCCGAGAACCAGCGCAGCGTCAACTACCGCTACAACGAGCACGAGATCGAAGAACCCTACACGCACGGCCCCTCGAGCCTGCGCAGCCCGCTCGAGATCCTCTTCGCGATCGCCTGCTACGAGTACCAGTCCTGCGAGACGCCCGACTGGGAGCAGTCTGAGGCGGCGGCGTTCTGCCGGGTGCAGCGGCTGCAGATGATCCATCAGCTGCCCGGCTACGCCGAGGCGCAGGCGTGGCCGATCACGGTCGCCAGAGCAGCTGCAGCGCCGCCCGATATTAGCTATTCGGCGATACTTCGAGATAGCTAATATCGGATGCTGCCTGCGCCTGGCCCCTCAGCCCTCACGGAGACGCCGAGCATCCTCGCCGACGTCGAGGCCAACGCCGATCTGAGCGTCGGCGCCACGGCCGACAGTTCCAAGCCAGCCCCAGCACCTCGACTGGATGACGCTCTGCTTCTTGGCGATGCTGGCGACCATCGCCCTCCTCGTGCGCCCCCATCGCCTACGCATGCTTACCTTGAACGTCGCCCGGGCGCCTGGGGTCATCCAGCCACTCATGGATATCCCCATCCTGCGGTACTCTCCGATAGAACTCTCAGTCATCAGCCGCACCTGATACCGCGCTGCAACGGAAACACCGTGCAGCGGAGCACCACGGTGCGACGCATGAGTCATGCGCGATGCTCGAGCACTCAGGAGTGCTCATGCTGCGATCCACGATGTTACCGTCCCGCCATCGCCCAGTTGTAGCCGAGAGTTTTGTAGGACATCACCCATTGAACACGCACGATCGCCGCATGGCACGTTCCCTTCACACCGTCGGCGTTTTCCCTCCCCTTCCCCGCATCAGCACCGTCATCTCGGTGTCCGTCGAGGCGGAGCGCAAGCAGGCCATCGCGGAGCTGTTCGCGATACGCCGCGAGGTCGGGTCGATCGCGAACAACGTCAACCAGTTGGCGAAGTACGCGAACACCGAGAGTCGCTTCCCGAAGGAGGCCGAGGCCCTCGTCGCGGAGTTCCGAGCGCTCTACCCGAAGCTGAGTGCCGCAGTGGATCGGCTGGCCGAGCCATGATGCCGAACGTGACGCGCGGCGACCGGATGGGCGGGCTGCTCAGCTACCTCGCGGGGGAGGGGCGGCGCAACGAGCACACCGAGCCGCACCTGGTGAACGGCGACAGCGCGACATTCACCTACTACGGCGACGCCGAGCTCGACCGGGCGACGGTGCTGGCGATCGCGCGCGACCTTGACGAGCCGCGCACTGCGTTCGGTGTCGAGGTGCGCGGCGGTCACGTCTGGCACTGCTCGCTGAGTCTGCGCGCCGAGGAGGGGCAGCTCAGCGACGAGCAGTGGTCGACGATCGCGCAGCAGTTCGTCGACCGGATGGACTTCACCGAAACCTCCGGCCGGGCGCAGTGCAGGTGGGTCGCCGTGCGGCACGGGCTCTCCACGCGCGGCAACGATCATATCCACATCGCCGTGAATCTCGTCCGCGAGGACGGCACGAAGGCGTCGATCCATCACGACTACGCGCGGGCGCAACGCATCGCCCGCGAACTCGAGCAGGAGCATGGATTGCAGGTGCTCGAGTCGCGCGGCTCCGACATGGCGATGCGCGGGGAGCGACCGGGGGAGCGCGCCAGCGCCGAACGGCGCGGCGAGCACTCGGTCGCCTCGGTGCGGCTTGAGCGCTCCGTGCGCGCGGCGGCGGCCGCGAGCGTCAACGAGGCGGAGTTCGTGCGCCGGCTCCACCAGGCCGGGGCGATCGTGCGGCCGAGGTTCGCCGCCAACCGCGACGACGTTGTGGCCGGCTACTCGGTCGCGGTGCGCCCGAAACCGGGAGAGCCGATCGTCTGGTACGGCGGGGGCCGCCTCGCACGCGACCTCACCCTGCCGAGACTGCGGCAGGGCTGGCCCGATACCCCGATGTCGGCTCAGGCTGCCGTCGACGAGTGGCGGGCGACCTGGCGTAATCCCCTGCGCTACCGGCCGGTAGCACCCGGGAGGGAGCAGCATGAGCCTGGCCCGGAGCTGTGGCGGGAGTACACCGCCGACGTCGCTGCGCTCCGCGAGCAACTGCGCAGCGTCGACCCGCATAATCGGGCGATCTGGGCGCCGGTGGCGCGAGACACCTCGGGTGCGTTCGCAGCCTGGTCGCAGCGACTCGAGACGGAGCCCGGCCCGCTCGCCGAGGCCGCACGCACCCTCGCCCGCACCGCGCAGATCCGCTCCCGCGACACCGCCCCGACTCGGACGAGCACGCTGCGGTCGATCGCGGGCGTCGCCTCGCTCATGGCGATGGCCTCGACCGGCGGGCAGGGCACGATGGCCGAGGCCATGCTGTTCCAGCAGCTCATGCGCACCGCGCAGGCGATCCACGACATGCATCGCGCTGCGGAAGAATCCCGCCGAGCCGCCGAGATCCGCGACGCCCTTGGCGCCCGACTCGACCGCGTGCGCGAGCGCCTGCCCGAGCTTGTGGCGGCCCCGGCTGCCAGCACATCGGAGGCCGTGCAGCGCGCCGCTTCGGGGACGGCACCGGCCCGGCCGGGCAGCCCTCTCCCGACCACACTGCATCCGCTGCGCCCGACGACACCGACTGCGCGACCGGCGCAGCCCGACCGAGGAACCGAACGATAGGGGAGAGCGATGCCCGATCCACAAGAACCCGACGGAGTCACCGACGAAGCGGAGGGCAAGCTGCGCATGGGGCTGATGGCCGCAGCGCAGCTGGCCCGCACTGCCAGCAGCACTCGACGAAGTCTCCTCGAGCAAGCCACCGGCCGCGATCTCGAGGAGGCCCGGCAGCTGCAAGCTCGACTCGAGGCCGACCGTGCGACCGCACGAGCCGAGCTCGCCCCCGTGAACGAGGCCTCCTGGTGGGATCAGGCCGAGGTGGGCGATATCGCTCGCGCTTACGAAACAGCGGTGACGTGGCGCGACGACGATGAAGTCGCGCGCGGCGCTGAGAGTCGTATCCGACAGGAGCTGCGAGAGCGGTACAACATCGAGATCAGTGAAACAGGCGCGGATCCCGCCACGGTGCGCGATGCGCTCGACCGGGACGGTGCCACTCAGCGGGATCCCAGTGCGGAGCGCGACGAGGCGCGACGCGAGCAGACCCACACGGCCGGGCTCATTGCCGAGTCGGAGATCCTCGAGTTCGAGATCGACCGTGAAGATGAGCGGGGAGAGGCCGAACGCTTCGACGAGGCCCTCGCGCTTGAAGAAGACGCCAACCGCATATGGGATTCGGCCGTGCGCCGTGAACAGCACTCGGAGCAGCTGAGCCAGAGGGGGGAACCGGAGGCCGCCGCCGCGTGGAAGCAGGCTGATACCGACCAGGCACGCAGCCCTCAAGAAGCGGTCAGAAGCACCCGGCCGAAGCGCTCGCCTCGTCCCAAGACGAAGAAGCGTGCTGGCCGCGCGATCGAGCGCGGCGGACGGTAGTCCGTTCGCGCATGGGCCGTGCCCATGGTTCCCTGAATACTGCAGCTCAGCAGCTGCACCCGTGACGAGAGGATTCTGACGATGGCAACCGATGAGATCGAGGAACTCCTGCTGCAAGCCCTGGACGAACTGGCACCCTTGCGATCCGATGCCGACATCCCGCGCGCACGGATCTGCGAAGCCTTGCGGCAGATCGCGACACCCGGAGCGACACCCATTGCGCCGTTCATCGGATTCGATGACGTTCCCGAGCTGTCGGAGATCACCTCGTCGTTGCTGCGCGTCAACGACGGGGATCGCGTGGACGATATGGCCGGCTGCATCTGGGAGTATCGCGGTGACCTGTGGCATCCAAGCACCGCCAATCGTGGTGAGCCGAGAAGCAGCGCCGAGCTGCTGGCGCGCTACGCACGCATTGCCCCACTCCGCTGAACCGCGTCATGCCGGGGGAGAACGTCGGCCTCTCGCCTGAGTACAGCAAATGCTGTTTAGTCAGTGTATGCTGACTATTGTCTCTCGTATCGACGCTATGAACCGTCTCGGCCGCGCCATGGCCGATCCGACCCGCTCGCGGATCCTGCTCGCACTGCTCGAAGCCCCGAACTACCCGGCCGTGCTGTCGCGCGAACTCGAGCTCACACGGACGAACGTCTCCAACCACCTGGCCTGCCTCCGCGGATGCGGCATCGTCGTCGCCGAGACGGAAGGGCGGCAGACTCGTTATGAGATCGCCGATCCGCACCTCTCGGCTGCGCTTACTGCGCTCGTCGATGTGTCCCTCGCCGTCGATGAGGACGAAGTCTGCCTCGACCCCGAATGCACCACCCCCAGCTGCGGCGCGAAGGCCGCAGCTGAGCCGGCCACCGAGGGCGCGAGCCGATGAGCGAGGAGTACTGCGGGCCCGACAAGGTCAACACGATCAAGGCGAAGACACCTGAGCCCGCCGCGCAGCCCAGCGTACCCGTCATCGATGGCGACATCTGCTGCGGCCCCGAACTGCCCCCGGTATTCGGGAAACAAGTTGAAGAGGCGAATGCGCATCCAGTGCGGCCTGTTTGGTGGCGCGATCCTGCGCTGCTGCCTTCCGCACTCTCCGGTGTCGCCCTCGCGTCCGGCTACCTCCTCGAGTGGAACGGCGCGGAGATCCCCGCACTCATCCTGAAATGGCTCGCGCTCCTCGCCGGCGCCGCCACCTTCGTCCCCGGCACCGTGCGGCGCCTGATCCGAGGTCGAGTCGGCGTGGGCCTGCTAATGACCATCGCCGCGATCGGCGCCGTTGCCCTCGGACACATCGGGGAGGCTGCCGCACTCGCCTTCCTCTTCTCCCTCGCCGAGGCGCTCGAAGACCGCGCCATGGATCGCGCGAAGGAGGGTCTGCGCGCCCTGCTGTCACTGATCCCCGACACCGCACGCGTGTCCCGATTGCGCGGCGAGGTCACGCTCCCCGTCGCCGAGGTGCGCGAACTCGACATCCTCATCATCGGTGCGGGAGAGCGCATCGCCACCGACGGCATCGTGGTCGACGGTGCATCCAGCATCGACACCTCCGCCGTCACCGGGGAGTCCATCCCGGTCGCGGTACATCCGGGGGAGGCGGTTCCGGCCGGCGCAGTGAACGGCTCCGGCACACTGCTCATCGAGGCCACCGCCGATGGTCGCGACAACTCGCTCACGCAGATCGTCGCCCTCGTCGAGCAGGCGCACGCCCGCAAGGGAGAACGCGCCAGGCTCGCCGACCGGATCGCCAAGCCGCTCGTGCCGACCGTGCTCATCATCGCCGCCCTCGTCGTCTTCGGCTTCATCGTGGGAGATCCGGCCACCTGGATCGAGCGCGCCCTCGTCGTCCTCGTCGCCGCTTCCCCGTGCGCGCTCGCGATCGCCGTTCCGGTCACCGTGATCAGCGCGATCGGCTCCGCCTCCAAGTACGGCATCGTGATCAAGTCCGGCCAGGCGTTCGAACAGCTGGGCACGATCCGCACCGTCGCCCTCGACAAGACGGGCACGCTCACCCGCAACGAACCCCAAGTTGTCGAGGTCGTGAGCGTCGGATGCACCGAACGCGAGGTGCTCGGCTTCGCCGCCGCACTCGAAGCATCCAGCACGCACCCGCTCGCGGCCGCCATCACCGCGGCCGCCCCCGATGCGGCGCCCGGGCGTGACATCGAGGAGGAGGCCGGGCACGGCATCACCGGCACCGTCTCCGGCCGGAGGATCCGGGTCGGCAATACCCGCTGGCTCGACCCCGGCGCGCACCGAGCCACCGCCGAGCGGCTCGCCGAGCGCGGCATGACCGTCGTCGCGGTCGAAGCCGACGGGGAACTCGCCGGCCTCATCGGGATCCGCGACGAGCTGCGCCCGGAGTCGGCCGAAACGATCCGCATGCTGCGGGAGATGGGCATCACCCCCATCATGCTCACCGGCGACAAACGAGCGCACCGCACGCGCACTGGCGGCCGAGGCCGGCATCGAGGACGTGCGCGCCGAGGAACTCCCGAAAGGCAAAGCCAGCGCCATTGGCACGCTTGTGACCGCGTCCCCGACGGCGATGGTCGGCGATGGCATCAACGACGCACCCGCGCTCGCGACGGCGACCGTAGGCATCGCGATGGGGGCCAAGGGTTCCGCGGCTGCCATCGAATCCGCTGATGTCGCCTTCACCGGCCACGATCTGCGCTTCATCCCGCAGGCCCTCGCGCATGCTCGGCGGGGCCGGCGCATCATGACCTGGAACATCGGGCTGGCGCTGGCCATCATCGTCGAGCTGTTCCCGCTGGCGCTCCTCGGAGTCCTCGGGCTCGCCGGAGTGGTGCTCGTCCACGAAGTCGCGGAAGTGCTCGTGATCCTCAACGGCATCCGCGCCGCACGCAGACCCACGCGAGCGAAGCCACCAGCCCTGGCGTGGAGCGCTTCGCCGACACCGGCAAACGCGCCGACGGGCGCCCTCTGGCAGTAGCATCCCCTGGCTGACCCCAGGTTCCGATGCTAAATTGTTACATAACTATGGAGGTGATGGAGTGATGAGTGCAGGCGTTGCATCGCGACGACCGCTGTCGCGGCGTGCGCTCCTGACCCTCGTCTGGGTCGGCGCCTTCGTCATCCTCGGTCTCGTCGGACTGCGCGCGCACAGCGCCGAACTCAGCAGCGTGCCGGTCATCGCCGAGGCCTCGGCGATCACCAGCGCGACCACCCCCTCAACAGCCTCGACCGCCACGCTCGTCGAGGGGGGCGAGCACGCCGCCCACGGCAGCGTGCAGAGCTGGCACCTCGATCTCATCGCGATCTGCATGCTCACCATGCTCGCCACCCTGATGCTGGTCGTGCTCTTCACCCGGCGACCGTGGCTACAGCTGCGGCTCGGCAGGATCCGCGAATGGGCGGTCGCCCTGCCGCGCGCACCCGCCCGCCCGCAGCCATTGCTGCTCCTTCACTCGATCTCGCGAACCTGATCTCCACCGGGAAACCCGTGCACGGGGATAGCCCGCGAAGCTCCGTGTGCCTCCAACCGGCACCACGTTCCCTCTGGGAGCTTCGCCGGCCCCTGCAAAAGCGCTGACATCGGCACGCCTTCCGGCATTGCGCACTCTCGAACATCACTCGGGCGCACGAGCGCCCCCGATCAGGAGCCAGCAGTTTGAACTCCACAGATTCACCGATCAAAGCTAAACACTTCCTCTTCGTCTTCGGCACCGTGCTCCTGAGCATCTGTTTCGCCGTCGTCTCGTTCTTCGTCCTCGGAGTCGTCTTTTGAGGCGGCGTCGGCACGCCGAGGAATCGGCGGGGCCGAGGCGGAGCACCTGGATCGAACCCACTGATACAGACGAACGCTCGACCGACGACTCGGCTCGGCCCCGCCGATCCAAGCATGCAGCCGCAGCACCGTCCACGGTGCCATACACCGATCTCCCGGCGCAGCCCGTCAGCGAGCGGCCTGCCGCCGAGGAGACGCCGACCGGGGGCGGAACGGAACCCGAGACCGGCACGGCACGGCGACGCTCACAACTGCGCAGCTTCGTCGCTGGCAGTACGGCGCTCGCGAGCGTCACCGTACTCGTGGCGGGTACCGTCTTCCCTGCGACCAGCGCCGCGACCGCCGATACCCCCGTCTTCGCGAGCCGACAGCAGGCCTTCGTCACGGGAGGCACAACCGACACTCCGACGCTGCTCGACGAGCTCTCGGTCTCCCCGACTGCGATCGCGCCCGAGATCGGGCTGAGCGGTGGGGCAGTGACCGTCAGCGGCCTCACCGACACCACATTGCAGTACCCCTTCGCCCAAGAGGTGCCGCTCACCGATGGCTTCGGATACCGCTCCGCACCAGTCGCAGGCTTCCACGACGCACAAGACATGGCCGCTGCCGGCGGCACTCCGATCCGCATCGTCGGTGACGGCGTGATCACTGAGGCTGGCTGGGCCTCCGACGGCTGCGGCTTCTCGCTGAAAGTCCAGCACCAGGTTGCCGGTCAAGAGGTCATCAGCCGGTACTGCCATATGCAGGAGAACTCCCACTCCTGGCAGGTTGGCCAAACCGTTCAGGGAGGCGACCAAGCCGGACTCGTCGGAACCACCGGGATGTCCTTCGGCAACCACCTGCACCTGGTGGTGCGCGTCGAAGATGAGCCCGTCGACCCGCTGCCGTTCATCGCCGCGAACTCGAAGTAGCCCCCTCCCCGGCGAGCACTCGCCAGCGTCAGTAAGGACAACCCCCGACCGTGTACCCCGCGATGGCCAGCCTCGAGCTCGGCGACCTCTTCCAGTTCGATTTGCGCAGCATGTCGCCGCTCGCCTGGCTCGCCGTCGTCTGCCTCTCCATCTACCTGACCGGGGCGATCTCCCTCTGGGTACGGGGAAAACGATGGGGCGTCGGTTCGACGCTGCTGTTCACCGTCGGCTGCCTCCTCTGGTTCGCGGCCACCGGACTGCGCGCGAACGCCTACGCCGAGGAACTCGTCTCGGTGCTGCTCTTCCAGCAGATCACGCTCATGGTCGTCGCACCCCCGTTCCTGCTCATGGGCTCTCCCGGCCGTCTGCTCCTGCGCGCGACGCCGCGCCGGGGACTCGGGCGGCCGGTGATGCGCGCCGCGCTCAGCGCCTACCGCTCGCGCACCGCCCAGGTGCTCCTGCACCCGGCCACCGTGATCGTCATCGCCGTCGTCGCCTTCCCCACCCTGTACTTCACCGACACCCTGAGCTGGTTCCTCGAGCTCCCGTCCGGGCATCTCATCCTGCTCACCCTGTTCCTCGCCTTCGGCATGATCGGTGGCGCTCCGCTGTGGTCACTCGACCCGTTGCCGCGCGCCCCATCGTTCGTGGTACGCATCGTCGACGTGCTCCTCGAGATCCAGATCCACGCGATCTTCGGGCTCGTGCTGCTGCGCAGCACCGAGCCCATGTTCCGCTGGTACGCCACCGACCCCGAAGCGTGGGGGATCAGCCGCGCTCTCGACCAGGCCATCGCTGGCGGCCTGATCTGGTCATACGGCGAGCTGCCGCTGATCATCGTGCTCATCGTCACCATTTCCAAGTGGCGCACGAGCGATCTGCGGCAAGCGAAACGTCGAGAAGCTCAAGAGGACGCGGAACTCGACGCCTACAACGCCTACCTCGCCGCGAAGTTCGGAAAGGAGCAGTGATGGCGACGATCCTGATCTTCGCGCTCACCGCGATGCTCGGCGTGCTGGCCATCTTCCAGATCGCCCTGGCTGCCGGTGCACCGCTCGGCAAGTACGCGTGGGGCGGGGAACACATCACGCTCCCGCTCAACCTCCGCCTCGGCGCGATCTCCGCTGTGCTCCGCTACGCCTTCATCGCTTTCATCGCCCTCGATCGCAGCGGCACCATCGCTGTGCTGCCCGGGGAGTTCAGCTTCTGGGTGATGTGGCTCATCGTCGCTCACCTCGGGTTCAGTGTGATCCTCAGCCTGCTCTCCAAGAGCAAAGACGAGAAGATGACGCTCGCTCCCTACACCTTCGTGATGGGCCTGCTCAGCCTGCTCATCGCTCTTCAATAGGGTGCAGTATGCCGTGCGCGTCAGTCCACTCCCATGATCGCCTTGAACCCGCTCGGTATAATCGGGGTGTGTCCTCAGTTCCCCGCAGTGCCCGCATCACGCGGCGACGATTCACGATGAGAGCCGCGACGCTGCTCCTCGCCGCAATCGTCACCGTCGTGGGCTTGTGGGGCGTCTCCCACGCCGATGATGTCGGCTTCTCCGCGCCGGCGGCCGCCTCGAACACGGTCGCAGCCACCTCCTTCGACGCCGCAGTGGGACACTTCGCCGACACCGTGGGGGAGACCACCGCCAGCGACGACATCCTGATCGGTGTTGTCACCTGCCTGCTCGGGATACTCTGCGGCTTTGCCTTGGCGATCCTGATCGTCTTCGCGCTCCGCTGCAGGCAGATGCGGTTCCAACGCCAGCGCCCCCAGATCGCTCCGATCGCCGCAACTGCAGCGTTCAATCATCGCGGCAGGCATCGCTTCGGCCTGCACGACCTCAGCCTCCTGCGCATTTAAGCGCCCCTCACGCTGCCCCCTGAGGCAGGAACGGGCCGGCACGTCCGCCATGCCCGCGACCACGCGTTGAGGAATGAGGAGAACCAGGAACTTGAGGACGTCCAAACCGACGTACCTGCTGCTGACCGCACTCGTAGCGACCGCCGCAATCAGCATTGGGCTGATCGGCTGCACAGCCGCCGCGCCGATGTCGGAACAGTACCAGCAGGGCAGTGAGCGAAGCGGCACTTCTGATGGCCGCATCGTCGAGATTCCGGTCGACGAGCGTGGCGCCGCCGTGAGCTTCAGCGGCACCACCGAATACGGCGACCCGGTTTCCAGCGACGACTACGCCGGAGAGGTGTACGTCGTGAACTTCTGGTACGCCGCCTGCGGCCCCTGCATCATCGAGGCCCCCATGCTCGAGGAGGTCTGGCTGAACTACCAGGATGAGGGCGTCGGGTTCCTCGGTGTGAACATCTACGACCAGCCCGCAACCGCCGTCGCCTTCGCCGAAGAGAACGGCATCACCTACCCGAGCATCATCGATGTGAACGACGGCCGCGTCAAGCAGGCCTTCGCCGGCGTCACCCCGATCCAGGCCACGCCCACCACGCTCGTGCTCGACCGCGAGGGGCGCGTCGCGGCCCGCATCATCGGGCAACTCGAGTCCGCCTCCATCCTCGACACGCTCGTCGCCGACGCACTCGCGGAGACGCCATGAACCCGAGCGATCTCGTTTTCGACGGCGCACTCTGGGCGGGTGTGCTCATCGCCGCACTCGCCGGCTTCGTCTCCTTCGCCTCCCCCTGCGTGCTTCCGCTCGTACCCGGTTACTTCGGCTACCTTGGCTCCGCCGTCGCCCCCGTCGAGCCGAGCTTTGCACCTGCCCGCGGCACCACCGCACAGCGCCGCCGCCTGCTCCTGGGTGTTCTCCTGTTCATCGCCGGATTCTCCATCGTGTTCGTCACTGTCACCGTGCTCGGAGGTGTCTTCGGCCAGGTCTTCCTCGCCTATGCCGACATCGCCACCCGTATCCTCGGCGTCGTCGTGATCGTCATGGGGCTCGCCTTCGTCGGGGTCTTCCGCAAGATGCAGCGCACTGTCCGACCCCGCTTCCGCTCACGCCTGGGCCTCGCCGGGGCGCCACTGCTCGGTCTCGCCCTCGGTATCGGCTGGACACCGTGCATCGGGCCCACCCTCGCCGCGATCATCTCCGTGTCGTGGAACCTCGGCGACCCCGTCCGTGCGGGGCTGCTCGGCGTCGCCTACTCGCTCGGCCTCGGTATCCCGTTCCTGCTGCTCGCCCTCGGGCTCGGCTGGGCCACCCGCTCGATGTCGTTCCTGCGGCGTCACATCCGCGCCATCAACATCGCCGGCGGAGTTGTCCTCGTCGTGCTCGGCCTGCTCATGGTAAGCGGGCTCTGGACGCGCCTCATGTCCTCCCTGCAGGGGGTGATGGCGAATGTCCAGCTCCCGCTCTGAGAACGATACCCTCCCCGGACGCCCAAGCGATCACGTCGACTCCACCGAACGCGGCAGCGGCGACGTCGGCCTCGGGTGGCAGGGCTGGCTCCGATGGGGGTGGCGGCAGCTCACGAGCATGCGCACCGCGCTCATCCTGCTCCTGCTCATGGCGATTGCCGCGATCCCCGGCTCGCTCTTCCCACAGCGCCAAGCCGACCCCAACGGCGTCGTGAAGTACTTCGACGACAACCCCGAGCTCGCCCCCACCATCGACAAACTGCAGCTGTTCGACGTCTACAGCTCGGCCTGGTTCTCGGCCATCTACCTGCTGCTGTTCGTCTCCCTCATCGGCTGCATCATCCCGCGGATCAAGCATCATGCGAAAGCGCTCCGCGCGCCGGCGCCGAAGACCCCGGCCCGGCTGCAGCGCATGGTCGGCTATTCCTCCAACGATCTGCAACTCGTCGATGATCGCACCTCCGAAGCCGACGTCGCCCAGGCCATCGCGATCGCCGAGAGCGAGCTGCGACGCCGCGGATACCGCACCGCCCGCTACGACAGCGCGACTTCCTGGTCGGTATCCGCCGAACGCGGTTACCTGCGCGAAACCGGCAACCTCGTCTTCCACTCGGCACTCGTCGGGATCCTCGTGACCGTGCTGCTGAGCACCGGCCTCAACTACACCGGCGATCGCGTCATCGTCCAAGGCACCACCTTCGTGAACAGCGAGAGCGCCTACTCCTCGTTCTCGCCAGGACGGTACTTCGACCGAAGCTCACTCACCCCCTACGCACTGAGCCTCGACAGCTTCGACGTCGAGTACGTCGACCCTGGGAAGCCCGGTGCGGGGCAGGCAGGCAACTTCGCTGCCCACCTCTCCATCCGAGAGGCCGGGGACGACGACACCCGTGCCGAGACCGTGCGGGTGAACGCACCGATCGAGGTGAATGGCGACCGCATCTACCTCCTCGGTAACGGCTACGCGCCGATGATCACGATCCGCAACGCCGCCGGAGACGTCGTCTACCAGGAACCCCAGCCCTTCCTCCCGCAGGATTCCGCGATGACCTCGCTCGGCGTGATCAAAGTCCCCGACGGTCTGCCTGAGCAGGTCGGGCTCATCGGCTTCCTGTACCCGACGCAGAGCACCTTGGACACCGGCGCCTACTACTCGGTGTTCCCCGACCTCTACAACCCGATGATGACGTTCAACGTGTTCACAGGAGACCTCGGCATTGACGACGGCACTCCGCGCTCGGTGTACCAGCTCGACACCCAATCGATGACCCAGATCACCGGCGGCGACACCGGTATCGACTCGATCGAGCTCACCCCCGGCGACACCGCCGACCTCCCGAACGGGATGGGAACTATCACCTTCGAGGATCTCACCGTCACCGAGGGCGCCGAAGAGTCGATCAAGCGCTTCGTCTCGCTGCAGATCCAGCGCGACACCGGCGCCACCTGGGTGCTTGTCTTCTCCATCCTCGCCACGGTCGGCCTCATCACCGGCCTCCTCGTGCCGCGCCGTCGGCTCTGGGTGAAAGCCACCCTCACCCGACCAGTCGTCGGCGGCCGCAAGGTCAAGATCGAGTACGCCGGCCTCGCCCGCGGTGAGGATCCAGGCCTCGAGCGCGCCGTCGAACAGTTCCGCACCAGCCACCTCTCGGCCATCGCCGAGCAACTACCGTCACCGCTTTTCAAGAAGGGAACCCCATGAACCGGCCCCCGCACACCGTGCAGAAACCGAACAAGAAGCTGAGCACCTCGCAGAAGGCGGCACTCATCGCCATTCCCGCCGTGCTGCTCATCGCGCTCATCCTGATCCTCATCTCGGTGCTCAACCGGCCCGAAGTCCAGGCGCCCGGCGAGGCGTCGAACAGCGGCGGAACGGGCGGCGGAACCCCCACGCAGAGCGAAGTGCCGCTCGTGCAGGAGAACTCGCACGTCCTCGACGACGCCGGCGAGGGTGCACCCGTGCTCGTCGAGTTCCTCGACTTCGAATGCGAGGCCTGCGGCGCCGTCTACCCGGTGATCGAGGAGATCCGCAAACAGTACGACGGGCAGATCACCTATGTCGCCCGCTACTTCATCACCAACCACACGAACTCCATGAACGCCGCCATCGCTGTCGAGGCCGCGTCGCAGCAGGGCAAGTTCGAGGAGATGTACCAGAAGCTCTTCGAGTCGCAGTCCGAATGGGCGGAGCAGCAAGACTCGCAGGCCGACAAGATCCGCGGCTATGCCGAGGAGCTCGGACTCGACATGGACGCCTTCGATGCGGCCGTCGCCGACCCTGCAACCCAAGCGAGGGTCGAAGAAGACCACAACGCCGGCATTTCGCTCGGCGTGCGCGGCACCCCGACGTTCTTCCTGAACGGTGAGCTGCTGCAACCCCAGACCATCACCGACATCACCGACGCCCTCGACGCGGCGATCGCGGAGAGCAAGGAGTAGCCATGGATCTGCAACTGCAGGCCGCGCTCGACGAGTTCTCCGTGCTCGCCGTCTGGTCAGCGATCACGATCTACGTCCTCGCGTTCCTCGCCTTCGCCTACGACCTCTCGCAGCGCGCCTCGGCCGCACCCATCAAACAGCGGGAGGCCGCGCTCGTCGGCGCGGCCGGAGGCCCCGCAGCCTCCCCGCAGAACGGGGGAGGGGAGGGGAGCCTCCGCGTGCCCAGTGCCGAACGGTCACGGCGCTACTTCGCGCGCCTCGGTATCGCGTTCACCGCCCTCGGCTTCGCGCTCCATCTCGCCGCCACGGTCACGCGCGGGATCGCGGCCGAACGGGTGCCGTGGGCGAATATGTACGAGTTCGCCCTCATCGGCACCCTGCTGATCGTCTCCGTCTACCTCGCCGCCTTGCGCTGGTACGACCTCCGGTTCCTCGGCGTCTTCATCGTCGGCATGGTGGTGTTCTTCCTCGGTGGATCGACGATCTCCTTCTACGTCGAAGTGACCCCGCTGATGGATCCGCTCAAGAGCATCTGGCTCATCATCCACGTCTTCGTCGCCTCGCTCGCCACCGCGCTGCTCGCGATCGCGGCGGGCCTATCGACGATGCAGCTGCTGCAGGCACGCCGCGAGCGGATCAAGGCCACCGGGGGCGAAGAGGTTGCCCCGGATCGCGGCTACCTGCGCACGCTCCCGAAGGCCGAGGTGCTCGAGACGCTCGCCTACCGCTTCGCGATTCTCGGCTTCATCTTCTGGACGTTCACGCTCATCGCCGGAGCGATCTGGGCGAACGAATCCTGGGGCCGCTATTGGGGCTTCGACGTCAAGGAGGTGTGGACGTTCGTGATCTGGGTGATCTACGCCGGGTACATCCACGCCCGCGCCACCCGCGGCTGGCGCGGCACGAAGTCGGCGTGGCTGTCGCTCATCGGCTTCGCCACGGTGATCTTCAACTTCACCATCGTCAACCTCTACTTCCAGGGCCTGCACGCCTACTCCGGCGTCAGCTGAGCCGCCCCCGACCACACCCGCGATTCGAGCACCAGGAAGGAGGCCGCTGTGACGACCACGGACACGCTCCCGCTGCGCGACGACCCCGACGTGCCCCGCACGGCACTCGGGCGCGGTGCGCGCGAGCAGCGCACCACCACCACGGTGCGTCGCCTGCCGTGGGGCGCGGCGATCCCGATCGCCGCCCTCTCGGGCCTGCTGCTCGACGCCGCGTTCCCGAGCCTCGGCTGGTGGCCGCTCGCCTTCCTCAGCATCGCCGGCGGGCTCTGGACGCTGATAGGCCGCAGCATCGGGGGAGCGTTTCTCGTGGGTCTCGCCTACGGCGCCGCGTTCTACTTCACGCACCTCATGTGGGTCGTGCAGTTCCTCGGCCCGATCCCGTGGGTCGCGCTCGCCGGGGTCGAATCGCTGCTCTTCGCGCTCGGTGCGATCCCGATCGCCCTCGCCTACCGCTGGGGCGCTCTCCTCGAACGCCGCGCCACCCGCCGATTCCTACTCCCGGTGCTCATCGCGGTGCTGTGGGCCGCACGCGAGCTCCTCCTCGGAACCTGGCCCTACAGCGGGTTCCCGTGGGGCAGAATCGGCATGTCCCAGGCTGGTGGCCCCTTCGCCGAAGCCGCTTCCTGGGTCGGCGTCGCCGGCCTCACCCTGCTCATCGTCTGGCTCTGCGCGTGCGTCGTCGACTGGGCCGCCCGGCCCGCACCCCGGAGACGCGCCAAGCTGCTGCCCGCAGCGGTGATCCTCGCCCTGCTGCTCGTGCCGGCGTTCCCCACGACTGCAGCGGGCAGCCTCCGCGTCGGTTGGGTGCAGGGTGATGGGCCTGCCGGCTACTTCGACACGCGCAGCCCCGGCGATGTGCTCGCCGCCCAGCGGCAAGCGAGCGACGCACTCCTCGGTGAACCGATGGATCTGCTCGTGTGGCCCGAGGGTGGGGTCGATTCCGATCCGCTGAACACCCCGGCCACCGCCCGCATCCTCGACGAGCTCGTCGCAAACGCCGAGGCCCCGCTCCTCATGAATGCGGCCACCGCGCGAGGCGAGGACACCTACAACACGTCGATGCTCTGGGAGGCCGGCAGCGCCGAGCAGATGCATGACAAGGTGAACCCGGTGCCCTTTGGCGAATATGTGCCCGACCGGTGGTTCTACGAACGCATCGTCCCCGACCTGGTCGGCCTCATCCAGCGCGAGTACACGCCGGGTACGAACCCGCCGCTCGTCTCCGTCGACGGCATCCAAGTCGGGCTCGCAATCTGCTTCGATGTCATCTACGACTCGGTGATCTGGGACGGGGTGCGAGGCGGTGCGCAGTTCTACGCCTTCCAGACCAACAACGCCGACTTCCGGGGCACTGACGAGAACCTGCAGCAGCTCGAGTTCGCGCGTATGCGCGCCATCGAGACCGGACGTGCCGTCGTGAACGTATCGACCGTGGGCACCAGCCAGATCATCGCCCCCGACGGCACCATCATCGACGGCGCACCCGCCGATTCTCCGGCGGCCGCCGTCACCGCCGTACCACTGCGCACCGGGCTCACCCCGGCCGTGCTCGTCGGCCCGACCCTCACCCTCATCATCCCCATCGCCGCGCTCGGCGGGCTCCTCGCACTGGGCCTGCTCGAGCGACGGAGCCGCACGACCTCCCTCCCGCCCGCGCCTGCCTCCGCAAAGGGCGGCGCAGCAGCCGAACTCCCGCCGAAAGCATCATGACCTACGAACTCCCGCACGACCCGCCCGCCGATGAGCGCACCGGCCCGTCGGCGCAGCCCCGAAGCCGCCGTCCCTCCCGCCGACTGCTGTTCGTCTACAGCTGCGCCATCGCCGCCCTCACGATCGCGGTCGACGTGATCAGCAAACAACTCGCCTTGCACTTCCTCGACACGGAGAACCGCATCCCCGTGCTCGGCGACCTCTTCGGGCTGCAGCTCGCCTTCAACACCGGGGCCGCGTTCTCGATCGGTGCCCAGCTCACCCCCTTCATCACGCTGCTCGGCATCGTCGCCTCCGTGCTCCTTATCCGGGCCGCCCTCCGCACGAAGTACCGCATCTACGCCGCCTCGATCGGGCTGATCCTTGGCGGTGCCCTCGGCAACCTCGCCGATCGCATCTTCGCCCCGCCAGGATTCGGCAGCGGTGCGGTCACCGATTTCCTCGCCTACGGTCACCTGTTCATCGGCAACCTCGCCGACGTCGCGATCGGGGCCGGCGTCGTGCTCTATGCCCTCGGTGCTTGGCGCCTCCACGCAGCCTCCCGCGCTCGAGATACCGACGATTCGGTCGAGAGCGCCGAGGCCGAACTGCCGACCAGTAGTCCCGTAACCACCCGAGCAGAAACGACGGACTCATGAGTCAGAAACAGCAGCCCCCGTCCTACCAGCGCAACGCGCTGCTCCCGGGATTCATCGCACTCGCCCTACTCATCGTCGCGGTCGCCTTCATCGGCACCGACTGGTTCACCGTCTTCCGCTTCATCATCGCTATCCTCGCGCTCATCGTCGCCTGGTTCGCGGTTCAAGCCCGCCACTGGTGGTGGGTGCCAGTCTTCGTCGCGATCGCCGTGCTCTGGAACCCCGTCTATCCGTTCAACTTCAGCGGCATCTTCTGGATCCTCGCCCAGCCCATCGCCGGCAGCGTCTTCCTGATCGCCGGAGCACTCATCAAACGGCCTCGCGACTAGAGACCCAGGATCCGACCGTTCACACTCCGCAGACAGGAGGAGCAGACAGATGAATATCACCTCAAGCGTTCGGAGACGCCGGCTCGTCGGCGCTCTCGCGGCCGCCCTGGTCGGCCTCGCCCTCTTCCTCTCGGGAGGGGCGACGCCCGCCCACGGGGTCGAGCTGCCCACCTGGGACGACGTGCAGGCCGCGAAGCGGAACGAGGCGGCCGCCGCCGCGAAAGTCACGGAGATCGAAGGACTGCTCGAGCAGAGCCTGGCGGAGCTCGAGCTGCTCCGGGTCGCGACCGAACAAGCGAACGCGAGCTGGCAGGACGCCGAGACCGCAGCAGCCGACGCCGCGCTCCGCGCTGAGACGCTCCAAGCGAAGGCCGACAAGAGCCGTGAGGAAGCCAACGTCGCCGCAGACCAAGCGGGGGTCGTCGTCGGCCAGATGTATCGCTCCGGCGGTATCGACCGCAGTGCCGACATGTTCTTCGAGACCGACGCAGCGACCACCGACGCCCTGCTGAACCGCCTCGCGATGATGGAGCAAGCCACCCGGCGCAACACCACCATCGCCGCGAGGGCTGAGCTCGCCCGCAACACGGCTTCCTCGCTGGGCGAGCAAGCCGACGCCGCGAGCACGGAGCGCGATCAGTTGCGAGCCGATGCCGAACAGCTGGCCCAGACCGCCGCTGAGAACCTCGACGCACAGCGCACTACGTTCCTCGCGCAAGAAGCGCAGCAGCGTGAGCTCGAGGCGCAGCTCGCCGCTCTGAAAGACGCGACCACCGACACGGTCGCCGGTTACGAGGAACGCCTCCGCGCCGAAGAGGAGGAGCGCAGAAAGCAACAGAGCGGCGGAGGTGGCGGCGGTGGGGGTGGCGGCGGGACCCCCGGCGGTGCCGGCTGGTACCAGCCGGTGCCGATCTCCTGGATCTCCACCTACTTCCGGCAACCACCGAGTCACACCGGGCTCGATCTCCCAGCCGGCTGCGGCACCCCCATCGTCGCGCCCTCCTCCGGCACCGTCGCCGTCGCCGGTTGGGTCGACAACTTCGGCGGATACATGACCTACCTCAACCAGGACAACGGCTATCAGACCCGTTTCGCGCATCAGATCGGCACACCGCCGGTGGTCTCCGGCCAATGGGTGCCCGCCGGAGCTGTCATCGGCTACGTCGGCAACACCGGGATGAGCTTCGGCTGCCATGTCCACTACGAAGTGCTCTCCGGCGGCAACTTCATCGATCCGACCCCGTTCATCTAGCACGATGTCACCTCTAGACACCGCATCCGCTCAAGACCCGCCTCTGGCACGCCGACGCCCCATGCCGTGCCGCGCGCAGAGGCCGCAACCGGTGACGCCGCACTCGTGCCGGAGCCCACGACTCATCTACATGCAGGAAAGGGGACAAACATGAAGGCCGTTGGATATACCCACCCAGGCCCCCTCGACGAAGACGGGGCTCTCCGCGACGTCGAGCTGCCGATACCCGAAGCCGAGGAACACGATCTGCTGGTGCAGGTGCACGCTGTCTCCGTGAACCCGGTGGACTGTGCGATTCGCGCCACCGAGCAACCCCGCGCCGGGCAGCCTCGCGTTCTCGGCTACGACGCCGTTGGCACAATCGTCGGACTCGGCGCGTCCGTCGAGGACGAACCGCTGCTTGAACACTTCGCCGTTGGCGACCGCGTCTTCTACGCGGGAGCGATCGACCGGCCGGGCAGCAACGCCGAATACCAGATCGTCGATGCCCACCTCGCTGCTCACGCTCCGGCCTCGCTGAGCGACACGCACGCGGCGGCGCTGCCGCTGACAGCGCTCACCGCGTGGGAGCTGCTCTTTGACCGGCTCGAGGTGACGCGGCCCGTGCCGGGAGCCGCATCCGCAGTCGTCATCATCGGCGGGGGCGGGGGAGTCGGGTCGATGGCCATTCAGCTGCTGCGCGCCCTCACCAACGTCACCGTGATCGCCACCGCCAGCCGCCCAGTCACGAAGGCGTGGTGTGCGAACCTTGGCGCCCACCACGTCCTCGACCACCGCCGGCCGCTCACCCCACAGGTGGCCGAGCTCGGCCTCGGGGCGCCCGGCTTCGTGCTCTCCACCGCGGGATCCGAGGAGAGACAGGGCGACATCCTCGAACTGCTCGCCCCGCAGGGGCGCTTCGGGTACACCGATCACCCCGAGCTCGACGTGCAGCCGTTCCAGTCGAAGTGCATCTCACTGCACCCCGAAGACGTGTTCATGCGCTCTCGCTTGCAGACCCTCGACCTGGCCGAGCAGGGCGAGATCCTCCGACAGGTCGGCGAGCTCGTCGACGCCGGGAAGCTCCGCAGCACGCTGACCAGCACGCTCGGCGAGATCGACGCCGCGACCGTCGCCGAAGCCCATCGCTTCATCGAGAGCGGCACGGCGGTCGGGAAGATCACACTCGAAGGCTTCAGCTCCCTGCCGTAGCAGCGAGGCCGCCCAGCTGCGGGCGGCTCAGGAAAGGATGACCGGCATGATGCTTGCCGCCCTCACACTCCGTGTCGACTCCGGCATGCTGCGCACCCCTTGAGCGGCATGACGACACACACCGCCACCTCCGGGCAGGGCCCAGTCCACGGAGGACATGAGCGACCCCAGGAGCCGCCCCAATCGCAACCGGGCTGGTCGTTCCTGCGATCGCGCCGCTGGCTCGGGTACTACGTCCTCCTCGTCATCTTCTGCATCGTCTGCGTCTGGCTCGCTGACTGGCAGTTCGACCGGCGAGCCGATGCCCGAGCGGAGATCGCGCGCATTGAGCAGAACTACGACGCCGCAGCTATCCCGCTCGATGACGCTGTGCCCGACCCTGCTGGCTTCGACGAAGACGCACTGAAATGGCAGACCGCCACCGTGCGCGGCGAGTACCTCGGCAACCCCTTCCTCGCCCGCAACCGACCCGGGCCCGAAGGGGTCGGCTCACATCTCCTCCAAGCTCTGCGCACCGATCAGGGGTTGATGTTCATCGTCGACCGCGGCTGGGTGCCGGTCAATGGCAACGAGGCGAATGCGGGCGACGCCTGGCTCGACAGCATTCCTGCAGCCCCAACCGGGCCGGTCGAGGTCGACGTGCGACTTCGGGCGAGTGAACCGCAGATCGCCGGGCGCCTCGCTCAGGGCAGCACGGTCGCCAGTATCAACTTGCCCGAGATCGCCCGGATCGGCGGTTTCGATGAGGCCTACACCGGGGCGTACGGCATGCTCATCGGGGAAACCCCCAAGGCCGAAACCGGGGTGCTCCCCGAGCCACCGGAGCGCGATGAAGGCCCGCACCTCTCTTACGCGCTGCAATGGTATGTGTTCATCCTCATCGCCGCCTTCGGCGTCGTCTACGCCGCCCGGCAGGAGCATCGCGGTCTGAATGCGGGCAGCGAAGCCGTGCTGCGGCAGCAGCGACGAGCCGCAGCGCGCAAGGCCCGGCGCGGCACGACCGACGCCGAAGAGGAAGACGCCTTCCTCGAGCAGTAGCGGTCGCCACCGGCCGCATGCGCCGGAGCGTCTTCCCGACCCGGGCCATCGAAAGGAGCAGGCGTGGAGATCGCCCTCTGGATCACGCAGCTGCTCATCATGTCCGCCCTGATCGCCGTCATCGGTGTCGCCGGCGCACCCCCGCGCGACAGCCGCGAGGATCCGACCGTTCGCGAGGAGCTCGACGACTTCGTCTACCGCTCGCGTCGGCTCGGCTCACGGCTCAAGCGCCGATGGCAGCAGCGCGGCAGGCGGAAGAAACGCCCTCCGCGTCGCTGATCTGTCGTCTTGCCGGGTCTTGCCTACACTGGACGATGCGGCTACACTAGTGAGTGCAAACCGGAGCATTCCAGCCCAGCGCTCGATAGCTCCGGCGGCCCCCGGTCTCTTGCTTCGGCTACCGGGGGTTGCTTTTTTCCACGGGCACGACCCGCAGCAGCGGCGCCAGCGGCACGGCATAGCCCGCGTCGCTCCCACGCTCAAGGTGGCTCTGCGCGAACGCCACGATGTCGGGCACCCACAGCAGCGGCTCCACTGACGGTGAGGTGAAGGTCACCTGCATCTGGCCGATCACCTGCGCCTGTCGCATCGTCTTGATCGTCCGCAGATCACGGGCCCGCTGTCCTTGGTGGCGTCGCTCCTCGGCCACGACGAGCGACGGCCGAGGCGTCAGCTGCCCCTCGTGCAGGTTCCCCAGCAGTGCCGTCAAGCATGCCTCGCGAGCGAGTTCATCGCCGCCAGGAGCATCTTCGATCGGCGACTGCACCGCCAACAGGAACGCTTCGTCCTCCTCGGCTGCGGCGAGGTAGCGGCAGAGCTCGTGGATCGTCTCCGCGTCGCCCTCCACGTGTGCCTCGCTCGTATGCCAGTAGCTTCCGCCGACGATCGACCCGAGATCATCACGCACCGGCTGATGGAGTCGAACCGGCGACACATATGCGGTCGCGATGTAGAACGTGCGTGCACCGTGTGCGACCTCGGGTACGACGTAGCTCTCATCGACGAACGCCACATGCGCATCTGGTCGGAGACGACGGTAGGACTCGGAGAGCAGCCGACGCCGAGTCTCATCCGTGTGCGAAGCTGCCATTCCGCCATTCTCTCAAACCTCAGCCGGGCGGCGGGCGATGTCACCGCGGCGCGGCGTGCCGGTCAGCGTCGAACTCACTCATCCCCAGATCACCATCATGCGGTAGAGCATGACGGCGACGGCGAAGTTCACGACGACCAGCACGAGGTTCGCCGTGCGGCGACGGTCGACGAGCGCCCAGAACGCCGCACCGAACGGGATGAGTAGCGCGACGATGAGATACATCCAGAACTCGAGCGGATCCCCCACGGCGGGATTGCCTGCGACAGGCTGCACGATGCCGACGACTACCTGCGCGATGAGCAGCACCCCGACAAGCAGGGTCGCGCCGAGGGTGTAGTCGTTGGGGCCTCGCTTGCGGGAGAACTCAAGGATGCAGACGAGCGCCGCGAGCAGGGCGAGGACGATCTGGGCAATGCCGAACCAGACGATCATGCGGCGAGAGCGGGGTCGACAGTCACGGCTCAAGGATATGCTGGCGCTGCTGCGCATTGCCCCCGGAGGAGCCAGGCGGCCCGCCGAACGACGAGAGCCGACCGATCAGAGCTTCCAGCGGCCCTTGCCCGACCAGCAGACTCCACACCACGGAGAGCACAATCGTGGCGAGCGTCATCGGGAGAAACGGGTCGAGATCGCGGAACGCATGCTCATGCGCGGAGCCGAGCAGGATCGTCGAGGCGAGGGCCCAGCCCACGATCTGCAGCACATAGGCCGTCAACGGCATCGACCCTACCGCCCGGAGCGGGAAGGTGAGCCACGGCAGCCGTCCGGCAGAGCACAGCAGCAGGCACACGCCGATCACCGCGATCGCGAAGCCGCCGCTCCCGATCGCCTCGAGCACGCCGCTCGAGTGCGGATCCGCCGTCCACCAGGCCTCAAGGAACGGTCGATCAGCCGACTCCTCCGACGACTCCGCGCCGGGGGAGAGACTGTATCCGGCTACCGCCAGCAACATGCCAAGGCCGAGTGCCGCCCACTGCACCCGCCGCGACCACATCCCCGCGCGCGCCAGACCGAGGCCCGCGAGGGTGAACGCGACCCACAGCGGAAACGGATAGTTCCATCCGATGTAGAGCCCGGTGAGCCAGCCTTCGTAGCTCTCCCACCACGGCGAGGCATTCGCCCACACCACCACGGGCGAAGCCACGAGCACGACGATCGCGGCTGCGAGGAACAGCCGTGAGGCGCGCTGCGCGAGCAGGGGGAGCGCCAGGACGAAGATGACCGCATAAGTCGGCAAGATGATCGCCGCCGGTACGTCGAGGCTGATGAGCAGCACGCCGATAAGCCAGATCAACAGCGCCCGGATCACCACCCGCAGCCTCGCCCGGCCGAGCCCGGCACCGCTCGGAGGCCTCGGGCCGCCCGTGGAGAGGCCGAGCGAGACGCCAGCGAGCGTGGCGAAGAGGATCGAGGAGCGACCGTTCACGATCGCCCCCCATGTCGACGGCTCCGTCCACGACAGCGAGCCGAGCCAGAGCAGATGCGCCGCCAACATGCCCAGCACCGCGAGCCCGCGAGCGAGGTCGACCCCCGCGACCCGGGCGGGGCCGTTCAGCCGCCGCCAGTTTCGTTCGATGCGGCGGCGCAGCGGAGTCGTGGGGGCGCTCGTCATGCTCCGCCGCCGATCCCGCGCCACTCGCTCATGGGTGCTTGACGCCCACCGGCTCGTCGTCGCTGATGTGCGCCGTCTCGATCTGGAAGGTCGAGTGGTTGACCGACACCTCGAAGTGCTCCGCTACGCACTCCTTCACCGCATGGAGCACTTCGGCAGCATGCCCGTCGGTGAAGCATTCATCCTCGACGACGACATGCGCGGTGATCGTCGGCAGACCGGTCGCGACCGTCGAAGCGTGCAGGTCGTGCACATCCTTGACGTGCTCGAGCTCGAGGATGTGCGCACGCACCTCGTCGAGATTGAGGCCCTTGGGGGTGAACTCCATGAGCACGCTCGTCGTCTCGCGCATCAGCTTGAAGGCGCGGGGCACGATGAGCGCGGCGATGAAGAGGCCGGCGAGGGCGTCGGCGCGCTGGAAGCCCGTGGTGGCGATCACGATGGCGGCGACGATCACGCCCAGGGAGCCGAGCGCGTCGTTGAGCACCTCGAGGAATGCGGCGCGCATATTGAAGTTTGCGCCTCGGCTCGAGGAGAGAATGAGGATGGCGGTGATGTTCGCGGCGAGGCCGACGATACCGAAGACCAGCAGCTCGGTCGCAGGCACCTCCGGCGGTTCGAATAGGCGCCGGATGCCCTCGATGGCGGTGTAAAAGCCGACCACGAGCAGTAGCGTCGCCTGCCCGAGCGCGGCGATCACCTCGATCCGGCGGAACCCCCAGGTGCGCGTCGACGTCGCCGGCCGCAGCATCAGTGTCGCCGCGATCAGCGCGACCAGCAGCCCCGAGGCGTCGGTGATGGCATGCGCGGTGTCAGTGAGCAGTGCGAGGCTTCCGGTGACGACGGAACCCACGGCCTGCGCGACGACGATCGTTGCGGTGATGCCGAAGGCGATCCAGAGCTTACGGCGATAGTCGCCGGGCTGTCCCGCCTCGGCCACGCCCGGGCCGTGATCATGTCCTGCGCCCATTCGAGATCTCCGTTCTCATTCGGTACTGGTCAATACACTTCACTATATAGATAACATCGTCGTTTGGCGATGTTATCTTTCGCCAATAGGTCGCGGCTGCCTCCAACCTAGAGTGATTGCCGATTCGGAGATAACATCGTGATATGACGATGCAAGCCGAACGTTCTCATGAGCTGCCGACGATTGCCGAAGCCGAGGCGCTGACCTCTGCGGCAGCCCTCTTCCATAGCCTCGGCGATCCTTCCCGACTGGTGATCCTGCAGCATCTGCAACTCGGGGAGCACCGCGTGGTCGACCTGGTGAAGCACCTCGGTCTCTCCCAGAGCACCGTCTCCAAGCATCTCGCCTGCTTGAAAGACACCGGCATGGTCGTCTCGCGAGCCGAGGGGCGGGCCTCGATGTACTCGCTCGCGCATCCCGACGCCGTCGTTGCGATCCTCGCAGCAGCCGAGAAGGTGCTAGCTCTCACCGGGGACGCCGTCCGCTTGTGCCCCATGCATCATGAGGGCATCACCGCTGACTGACCGGCCAGCGTGCTCACTCCGGCGTCTCTTCGACAGGCGCGGGCTCGGCAGCCGCCGGCGACTGCGCGGGAGGCTGCTGTTTCGGCGGGAGACCAGCTTTCGCGCGCTCCTCGGCCTCGATCTGCTTATAGACCCGGCGCTCCGTGCGATCGGCCCGAGAGATCGCGCGGATCACGAACCAGAAGAAGGCGCCGATGATCACCGACGGGGTGAGCGACCAGAGCGCGTTCGCCCACCAGTTCTCCATGCGCAGAGGCTACTGTTGCATGCTGTGAGAACAATGCAATAACTCGACGAGATGTAGAGTAAAAATCATCGACGAGGAGGGTACGACATGGCCGGGGTGCGCAAACGCGAATGGGGCGGTCTCGAAGACGAGGTCATGCAACGACTCCACGAACAGGAGCGCGCCGTGAGCGCGCGCGAACTGCAGACCATGTTCAGCGAACCCGTGCCGGCCTACACGACGCTCATGACGGCACTTACCCGCTTGGAAGGGAAAGGCCGCGTCGAACGGATCGGCGACTCGCCCCGGAAGATCAGCTTCCGACCGCTGCGATCAAGTGAGAAGGAGGCGAGCGAGACGATGACCTCCGCGCTCGAGCAGGCCGCCGACCGGCGGGCCGCCCTGCTCGCCTTCGCCGGGAATCTCGCCGAAGACGACGTCGCCGCGCTCATGGACGCCTTCGGCGAGGCGAAGCCCGAAGGATAACCGACCGTGCTGCTCCTTGCCCTAGTTCTCCTGGGCACGGCCCTCGCGCTCGCCGTGCTCTGCCCGCGCGTGCTCACCGCAGGACGCTGGCACCTCTTCCACCCGAGAGCCGCGCTGACGGTCTGGTTCGGGTCGTTCGGCGTGGGCATCGCGACCGCCCTCGCCGGCATCGCCCTCGGCATCGTCGCGGTCGAGTCGCTGCGGCACACCATCCCGCACACCACCAGCGTGACCGTATCAGCGGCGATCTGGGTCGCCGCCGGGATCTCCGGCGTCTTCCTCGTCTTCGCCTTCACCTTCGCCGGCTCGCTGCAGTCCCTGCGCCCGGCCTCCCACTCCCACGCTGTCGCCTACGCGAGAGACGAGCACATCGGATTCACCCTCGTCCGCTTCCACTCGGAGACGCCCGAAGCCTATGCTGTCCCCGGCAGACGTCCCGAGATCTTCGTCTCCTCAGCCATGGAGCAGCTCCTCACCCCGCCGCAGTTGCAAGCCGTGCTCGCCCACGAGTTCGCCCACCTGCGCCACCAGCACGGACTCGCCATCCGCATTGCCCAGCTCAACACGCTCGTCCTGCCGGGTACCCGAGCCAGCCGAGCGCTCGAACGCGCCACCCGCCTGCAGATCGAGCTCGCTGCCGACGATGCCGCCGCCCGTCAAGTCGGGGCCGCACACCTCGCGAATGCACTCATCGTCCTCGCAGCCGCGACGCACGATGTCGGCATGACCCTCCGGGCCGAGCGCCTCACCCGGAAACGCTGGCCTACCCCGCAGCGACGCCGCATCCCGCAGGGCCTGCACGCCGCCGCACAGTTGCGCTGACCTCGTCGCGCCGGCTGCCCGCGCCAAGCTCGCGTACGTCTACATCTTGTAGTCTTAAGCGAGTATCCCGAGGAGAGGACGACGGCGATGGACGTGACCAGCAAGCAGGAACTCACCGTCAACGGCATGACCTGCAGCCACTGCGCTCAGACGTTGACCACGGTGCTCAGCGCGCTCAGCGGCGTCGACGTCGACGACGTCGACGTGACCTCCGGCCGGGTGATCCTCGACGTCGCCCACCCCCTCAGCACCAACGCCCTCACGCAGGCCGTCAGCGAGGCCGGCTTCGAACTCACCGCCATCCGCGAGCGGGCACGATGAGCAGCAGCGCGGCCACGACCACGCCCGCTCAGGCCTCACGGGAGCGCTCGCCACGTCGCACCGCCGTCGCTCTGGCGATCGCGGCATTCGGTCTCCTTGCGATCATCGTCCCCCCGATCGTCGCCACGCTCCGCATCGGGCCGGCCGCCTATGAACAGATCTACCTCACCTTCCCTGGCTTCGACGTCGCCGTGCCGACCGCGCTCGGGCAGGGACTCGGCGATCTCGCCGCCATGCTCACCCTCGGCGCCCTGCTGTACCTCCTGTTCTTCCGTGACGCTCGCGGCAAACAGGCCAAACGGATCGAGCCATGCCTCGAACTCGCCCTGCTGCGTATCGCCTCGGTCGCCTGGGCGATGGTGTCGGCAGGCATGGTGGTCTTCGAATCGCTCGACAGCAGCGGCATGCCCCTCGCGCGTCTCACGGAGCCGGGCGCATTCGCCTTCCTCTACGAGACGAGCGCCTTCCCGCGAGCCTGGACGGTGTCGCTGGTCGCCGCCGTCATCACCTCACTCGTCTGCCAGTTCGTCACCCGGTGGACAGGACTCCTCATCCCGCTCTGGGTGACCTGCTTCGGCATCCTCGCCCCCGTGGTCGTCGGGCAGATCCTCGTCGGCCCGAATCACGACCTCGGCAGCGACGCCGGCACCTATCAAACCCTCGCCACCGGAGCAGTCTTCGGCGTCATCCTCATCGCCGCCATCCGCGCCGCGAGCGGCCGCACCCTCGACCCGGTCATCGTCACCCGCCTCACCAGCTTCGTGCTCGCGGGCATTGCGCTCATCATCGCCACCGACCTCGTTCTGACCTGGTTCAAGCTTGCCGGATCGAGCCTCCTCGAGTCCGAGACGGGCTGGCAGATCCTCGCACGCTGGACATGCCTGGCACTCCTCACCGTCGCCCTGCTCGGCTGGCGCGCGGCCCAGCGCGCAAACCCGGCACAGCCCGCTGCCCTGCCGCCCGCCATCGCGACCCTAGCGATCACCGGATGGATCGGGATCACCGCGGCGATGACGAGGATCCCGCCACCCCACTACTTCCAGCCCACCAGCATCTCCCAGGTGTTCCTCGGCTTCGACGTCGACGAGGCACCCTCGATGCTCGTGTGGTTGACGCACTGGCGGCCCAATCTCCTCTTCATCGTGCTCGCGATCGCCGCCATCGCCGCCTACCTCTGGGCGGTGCGCGTGCTACGCACGCGCGGCGACCGGTGGCCGATCGGCCGCACGGCCTCCTGGATCGGCGGGTGGTGCGTCATCGTCTTCGCCACGAGCTCGGGCTTCGGCAAGTACTCCGCCCCCGACTTCGGCACGCACATGATCGTGCACATGAGCCTGAACATGCTCGCCCCGATCCTCCTGGTGATGGGCGGCATCATCACCCTGCTGCTGCGGGCGACCCGCGCAGACCCCACCAGACCAGCAGGCCTGCACCTCTGGATCACCTGGATGCTGCACTGGAAGGCGCTCCGCCTCGTCTACAACCCGCTGTTCGTGTTCGTGCTCTTCGTCGGCTCCTACTACGGGCTGTACTTCACCGGGATCTTCGAAGAGGGCATGCGGTTCCACTGGGCGCACCAGCTCATGAACGTCCACTTCATCATCGCCGGGTACCTCTTCTACGGGCTCGTAATCGGGGTCGACCGACCGCCGCGCCCCCTCCCGCACATCGGCAAGCTCGGCTTCGTGCTCGCCGCGATGCCGTTCCACGCGTTCTTCGGCGTGATCCTGATGATGGCTGATGGCGAGTGGATCGCGGAGAACTTCTACCTCTACTTCGGGCTGCCCTGGACAAACCTCCAAGCCTCCCAATACCTCGGCGGCGGCGTCGCCTGGGCTGGCGGCGAGCTGCCGCTGCTGCTCGTCATCATCGCGCTCGGCATCCAATGGTCGCGGCAGGACGCGAAAGAGGCCCGCCGCAAGGATCGACACCTGGACTCCGGCCGCGATGAGGAGTTCGACGACTACAACAAGATGCTCGAAACTCTCGCCAATCGACGGCAAGCCGCAGGCCCTGGACGACCCGCGCCCCGGAGCGAAGAGGAGCCCCAGTCGTGACCCTCGCCCCCGATGTCGTCGAGCCGTTGCAGCTCGACGTCTCAGGCATGACCTGCGCCGCCTGCGCGGGACGCGTCGAGCGCGCCCTGAACAAGATCGAGGGTGTCACCGCGAGCGTGAACTACGCGACCGAGCGCGCCATCGTCTCTGGCCTCGGCGCCGCTCGCGCGAGCGAAGCACTCGAGCGCGTCGAGAAAGCCGGCTACGGGGCGCGCATCCACGACGACGCCGACGACGCCTGGTCAAAGCGCGCTACCGAAGTGCGCATCACCTCGCTGCGCAGACGGCTCATCCTCGCCGCCGTGCTCACCGTGCCGCTCATGGATCTCACGATCGTGCTCGCCCTCGTCCCCGAGTGGCGCTTCCCCGGCTGGGAATGGCTCTGCGTCGCCCTCGCCGTGCCGATCGTCACCTGGGCGGCCTGGCCGTTCCACAAGGCCACCCTCAGAAACCTCCGCCACGGCGACGTCAGCATGGATACCCTCGTCTCCCTCGGCATCGCCGCGTCCTTCGGCTGGTCGGTTGTGACGCTGCTACTCGGTATCGAGGGGAGCGGGGCCGGATACTGGCTTGGCATCGGCGCCACTCCCGAGGGGGCAAACGCCATCTATCTGGACGTCGCCGCCGGCATGACCACCTTTCAGCTCGCCGGCCGCTACTTCGAAACCCGCTCACGCCGCAAAGCCGGCGACGTGCTCGGCGCTCTCAGCGAGCTTGCCGCCACGCACGTCCGCATCCAGCGCGACGGCACCGAGGAGATCAGGCCCGCCACGGAACTCCGCGTCGACGACGTGTTCGTCGTGCTCCCCGGCGAAACTCTCCCCGCCGACGGCACCATCATCGTCGGTAGCGCCGACATCGACGCCAGCATGCTCACCGGCGAACCGCTCCCCGTCACTGCCTCGAGCGGCGATGCGGTGATCGGCGGCACGATCAGCACCAACGGCCGCCTCGAAGTGCGCACGAGCTCGGTCGGCGCACACACCCAGCTCGCGCAGATGACCGCCCTCGCCGAACAAGCCCAGGCCCGCAAAGCCCGCGTGCAGACCCTCGTCGACCGCGTCACCCGCTACTTCGTACCCGGAGTGATCGTTCTCGCCATCCTCGTCACCACTGGGTGGATGCTCGCCGGCCGCTCCTTTGAAGAGGCCTTCGGGATCGGGATCTCCACCCTCATCATTGCCTGCCCATGCGCCCTCGGGCTCGCCACTCCGACCGCGCTCATGGTCGGCATCGGCCGGGGCGCCAGCCTCGGCATCCTCGTGAAGGGGCAGGACGCGCTCGAGGCAAGCGGCACGATCACCACCGTGGTGCTCGACAAGACCGGTACCCTCACCACCGGCGAGATGACCGTGCGCAGCATCGCCACCGTTCCCGGCGTCGCCGAGCACGAGCTGCTACGCGTCGCCGCCTCCGTGGAGCAGGGATCGGAGCACCTCATCGCCCGTGCCATCGTCGCGGCCGCGAAGCAGCAGATCGCCGACCTCGACCCCGTCAGAGACTTCATCGCCGTGCCCGGCCGGGGCGCCTCCGGCACCGTCGCCGGCGACACCGTCCACATCGGCAGCCTCGCCTACCTGGACGAGCAGGGCGTCTCGACCGGTGCCGCCCGCGTCTACCTCACCGAGGCCGACGCCACGGAATCGACCGTGTTCGTCTCCCAGGCAGGACGCCTGATCGGGCGCTTCGGACTCGCCGACACCATCAAGCCGAACGCCCGTGCTGCAATCCAAGCGCTGCAGCAGCAGGGCCTCACCACCGTGCTGCTCACCGGCGACTCCCGAACGGCCGCAGAGGAGATCGCCGACACCCTCGGCATCGACCGCGTCTCCGCAGAAGTGCTGCCCGCCGAGAAAGGCGATGCGATTCGCGAGCTGCAAGCGGCGGGAGAGCGGGTCGCGATGGTCGGCGACGGCATCAACGACGCCGTCGCCCTCGCCGCCGCCGACCTCGGCCTCGCCGTCGTCTCCGGCAGCGACATCGCCCTCAAATCGGCCGACGTCATCCTCGTTCGGGAAGACCTCGCCGTGATCCCCGAGGCGATCGAGCTCTCCCGTCGCACCCTTCGCACCATCCGCGTGAACCTCGGCTGGGCGTTCGGCTACAACCTCGCCGCGATCCCGATCGCCGCTGCCGGCTTACTGAATCCCCTCATCGCCGCCGGCGCCATGGCACTCTCCTCGGTGCTCGTCGTCTTCAACAGCCTTCGGCTGCAGAACTACCGCCGCCGGATATAGACGGGCTCTCAAAGGTGCGACCACCCCAATACGCGCGCTTCGACGTTGCCCCGATCTCGAAGCGTCGACTGCGCTGGGAGCTCGCGATCGTGCTCGCACTGTCTTTCGGCTACGCGGGCGTGCAGTCGATCATCACGATCCTGCGCCGCCTCAGCCAGGAGACCGCGCTCGCCTCCCAGACCGCCACCATCAACCGGCCGCTGGCCGAGCAGCCCCTCTTCGACCTCGCCTACCAGCTGCTCGGCTTCGTGGGGGAACTCGCACCCGTCGCGCTCGTGGCGTATCTGCTCTGGCGCACAGCGGCCCCGCACCTGGGAAACCTCGGCCTCGGACGGCTCCCCCCCCGGCAGGGGCGGCCGGTGGTGGCTGGCAGACACCGGCTGGGGTGTCGTGCTCGCGGCTGCGATCGGGATCCCGGGGCTCGCGTTCTACCTCTTCTCGCGCATCATCGGGATCAACGCGAACGTCGTACCGACCGCCCTCGACGCCTACTGGTGGACGGTGCCCGTGCTGATCCTCTCCGCCCTGCGTGCAGCTCTCGGCGAGGAACTCATCGTCGTCGCCTACTTCTTCGACCGTATGCGACGCCTCGGGGTCGGCCCGATCTCCACCATCGTCTCAAGCGCACTGCTGCGCGGCAGCTACCACCTCTACCAGGGCATCGGCGCATTCATCGGCAACGTGGTCATGGGGCTCCTCTTCGGCTGGGTCTACCACCGCTGGGGGAGGTCGTTGCCGCTCATCGTCGCGCACTGGCTGCTCAACATCGTCAGCTTCGTCGGCTACCCGCTCGCGCTGCTGCTCTGGCCCACTCTCTTCCAAGTCGCGCCATAGCAGGCCGACTACCCGTTCATGAGCAGCAGCATCGCCGTCATCCCCGCCGCCATCAGGCAGTGGCAGAGCGCGTGCAACCGATCCCCGCGAACCGTCTCCGCGCGGAAGGCCCACCACAGTGCAATCGCTGCGCTTCCAGCCACAAACACCACGTTGACGACGTCCACCCACACCGGGGTGGTCATCGCCAACATCATCGCCTCATCAGCGGCCTCTCCGTGGCCGCCACCGTGCTCCCCGCCGCCCATGTCCGCCATGAGCAGCGGCATCGCCGCGATCATCCACACCATCGCGCCAGCGAGCCAGATATGCCCGGCGAGATCGACGCGGCGGGCCGGCAACGGCGCCTTCCAGAGCCCCGGCACTAGGGCGAGCGCAAGTACGGTGAAGACCACGATCTGCGCCCAGTTCGACGCCGCCGGAATCGACATCATCCAGCACATCGCGATCATCCCGGCGCTCATCACCAGGTGCATGAGATGGATCGCCATCGACTCGAGCACCGGGCCGCGCCGCGCGCCGGGAGGGGGCCGGTGCGCGATGAGGCGCACGAGGCAGTACACCCCGGTGAACGTGAAGACGACGGTGAGAATCAGATTCCACGGGGAAGCCAGCATACCCACGAGCTTACATCTACATCATGTAGAGTACGGGCCAAGGCCCGCATCCCTCGAGGTTCCCCGAACCCGGGGGAGGGGAGGAGACATCCCGGGCGCCCGGCGCGGCCCAGAACCCCTGCGGCGTCTGCGAAAGGAATACTGACCATGACCGGACTCACCTTCGCCGTCGGCGGCATCCTCACCGCCACCGGCGTCGTCGCCTACTTCGCGTCCGACGCGAGCAGCATGACCGCACTCATCCCCTCCGCACTCGGCGTGCTCATCCTCGTCGCAGCCGTCATCTCACGCGCGCCGAAAGCCCGCCGCCACGCGATCCACGCCGCCCTCGCGATCGCCCTCCTCGGCATCGCCGGCACCGCGATGAACGTGATGAAGATCGGGGAACTCTTCGCCGGCACCGCCGAGCGACCGAACGCCGTGATCGCGAGCACCGTCACCTTCGTCGTGCTCCTCGTATTCCTCGCCGTCGGCATCGCCTCCTTCGTCCGCGCCCGCCGCTACCGCGCGCAGCAGCCGACGAACGCCCCCGCCTGAGCCGCAACCGCAGTTCCCCGCATGTCCAGCCCCGAGTCCGAGCCCCACGCGCCGTCTGCAGTGTCGCCGTCCTGGGGCTGGGCACGGGGCACGCCGCCGCAGCTGCGCATCATGGAGACCGAACCGCTCGACTACCACAGCCTGCTGCGCGGCACCTCCGCCTACCGATGGTGGAAACCGCTCGCCCTGCTCCTGCTGTCAGGGGCCTTCTTCGGCATCCTCACCGTGGTAGTCACCGTGGCCGTCATCCCAGTGCTCCTGCTCACGGATCCCGACTATCCGGCGCAGGTCGCCGCCGGCACTGCCGCGGCGCTCGACACCCAACGGCCCGTCTCGGTACTCGTGAGCATGGTGTCGATCATCATCATGCTCCCGGCGGTGCTGCTCGCGATGCTCGTCCTCGGCATGCGGCCCATCGGCCGGATCTGGTCAGTCGCGGCCCGCATGCGCTGGGGGCTGCTCGGGCGACTGTTCGTCATCTCCGTGCTCGCGATCGCCGTGATGAACCTCGTCGGTATCGCCGCAGGCGTGCTCCTCGAGCCCGCCACCGACCCTGCAGCGGCTGCGAACGAGACTGCCTTCGATGCACGCGCCGCGCTGCTATCGATGCTGCTCGTGCTGCTCCTGGTGCCGCTGCAATCCACTGCCGAAGAGATCGTCTTCCGGGGACTCTTCATGCAAGTGCTCGGAGCCTGGCTCAGAAACCCCTGGTTCGCGATCCTGATCCCCTCGATCGGCTTCGCGTCCCTCCACATCTACGACATCTGGGGACTCCTCGCCGTCGGGTTGCTTGGCGCAGTATCCGCCTGGCTCACCTGGCGCACCGGCGGCCTCGAGGCAGCGATCGCGATCCACGTCGTCAACAACTACGTCGCTTTCGGCATCATGGCGTCGGGCCTCACCGGGGAAACCGCGCAGACCACAGGCGACGGCAGCGCCGCCGGACTGATCGGCCAGATCGCCGGTCTTGCGCTCTTCGCCTGGCTCACGCTGCGCGTCTTCACACGGGGCGGGTACGGCCGGCAGCGCATCGACCTCATCCAGCACACCTCCGCGCCGAAGGAGCGGGGAACCCGGTAGAGCGCCGCCGAGTCGACACCGGGAGAGCAGTCCCGCGTCGCACGCCCACACTAACCCAGAAATCGAGAGTAAGAGAGACACCATGGACGCCGACACTCGCCGCATCCTCGTGCACGCCCTCGGAGCCGTCCTAACAGTCGGCCTGCTCGGAGGACTCGCCGCCTGTGCCGCCACGAAGCCCGAGGTCACCCCCTCTGCCGAGGACGCCGCCCCCGCCGTCACGGTACGGGCCTACGACAACGCCTACGACATGGCCGAGGTCGAGGTTGCCGAGGGCGAAGCGGTGCGCTGGGTGTTCGAGGGACAGAACGAGCACGATGTCGTCGCCCAGGATGCGAGCTTCGTGAGCGATCTCATGCGACAGGGCAGCTTCACCCACGTCTTCGACCAGGCCGGCAGCTACGAATACGACTGTTCCATTCACGCGGAGATGAAAGGCGTCGTCAACGTGACGGCCGACTGACCCGTGCCGAGGATCTCACACGCAGACCGTCCCTGCCCGGCCGCCGCATCCGTCTCGAGCAGCCGTCATCCGTTCAGCCTCCCCTTGTGTAGATTCGAACCATGACCACGAGCGCTGAGACACCGCTACGCCGACGACGCATCGGCTTCGCCTGGTTCTCGATCGTGGCCGGCATCGTCGGCTGGTTCGCCTCCTTCGAGCTGCTCACCGAGTACATCAAGACCCTGCAGGAACCCACCCACGCGCCCAACTGCAACATCTCGAAGCTCGTCACTTGCGGGCCGAACATGGACTCCTGGCAGGGTTCCCTCTTCGGGTTCTCGAACACCATCATCGGCGTCACCGCCTTCACCGCGCCGATCCTCGTCGGGGCCGCGATCCTCGCCGGAGCACACTTCGCCCAATGGTTCTGGCGGCTCTACTGCCTCGGCCTCCTCGGAGGCATCGTCTTCATCACCTGGCTGCAGTACCAGAGCTTCTACTCTCTCGGCACCCTCTGCCCCTGGTGCATGGTCGTCTGGACGGCCATGATCCCGCTCTGGTGGGTCACCGTCGCGAAAGCCGGCGCCGACGGCCTCCTCCTCCCGGGCGACTCCGCCATGCGCGCGCTCAAAGGATTCGCGTCCTGGGCATGGGTCGCGATCCTCCTCCACTTCGTCATTGTCGCCACCGTCGCGCAGCTCGCCGTCGACTGGCTCTTGGAGTTCCGACTCTGACTCGGCAACGCGCGACGAACTCCCAGGCTGCGGCAGTCAACTTCACAGCCAGGGAGCGACCCGGCTGCTTTACGCTGACATCATGAACTGCCCCAGCGATGGAACCACCCTGTTGATGAGCGAGCGACAGGGAGTCGAAGTCGACTACTGCCCGCAGTGCCGGGGCATCTGGCTCGACCGGGGCGAGCTAGACAAGATCCTCGAGCGTATGCAGGCCGAAAGCGACGCGGCGCCAGGCTCGCAGTATGCAGAACCCCGCTATGACGACTACGAGGCACCCCGGTACGACGATCGACGTCGCGACAGTCATCACGACGACCGCCGACGAGAAGGCCACCACGGTGATCGACGCGGCGGCTACTCCGACGATCGCCAACGCGACCCCCGCTACCGCAAAAAGAAGAGTCCCTTCGAGTTCCTCGGAGACATCTTCGACTCCTGAGAGCTTCAGCACAGTCGTAGCTGCAGACGGTAGTCGGCCCTACGCCCGGACGATCATGAGCTCGTCCCAATGAGTTGTCGCCCTGGGCGTCAGCAGTCCACGCTTCATCTGCCAGGCCGGGCCGGGCCGGAGACCGCCATAGCCGAGCCCGAGCACCTCTCGGCCGGCCTTCTTCTGCACCGCGTCCACGAGCGTCGCGATACTCGCATCCTCGTGGACGTGCCTGAACAACTCGAGGGCCTGGTGCGCCTCAGCCGCGTGCAGATCCGTAAGCAGGAGCCCGGCCCGCGCATACCGCGTTCCCTCCTGAATCTGCGGGAGCAGCAGATGTGCCGCTCGCGTCAGCATGACCGGATCGGCCGTCGGATAGGGGAGCGGCACCCGGACAGCCGGATAGTGCTGCTGCTCGTGCCAGTGACTCGTGCCGGCGAACGCCTGCACCGACTTCGCCACCTGCCGGTGCTTCACCAGGCGCGCCGCGGCCTGCTGCGCATAGATCGAGAGCGCCTGCCGCATCCCCTCAATCGTGGACACCTTCTCTGAGAAGGAACGCGACACGATCAGCTCGTCTTTCTTCCCCGTGCGATCCTCCCCCGGGTCGATGCACGCGACCCCGCGCAGCTCGAGCGCGGTACGCATGACGACCACGGAAAAGCAGCGTCGGATCTGCGCAGGATCCGCGGTGGCGAGATCCCACACGGAGGTGATGCCGTACCCTGCGAGCCGCCGCTCGAGGCGCCGCGCGATCCCCCAGACCTCCGAGACCGGCAGTCGGCGCATCAGCTGCTCGCGCCACGCCTCCCGCGTCGCCGGCCACACGCACACCCCTTCGAAGACCGGGATCTTCTTGGCCGCGCGGTTCGCGAGCTTCGCGAGGGTGCGGGTCGGCGCGATCCCGACGCAGACGGGCACGCCGACGAGCCGGCGCACCTCGTCTCTGATTGTGCGCCCGAGCACCGACATGGCCTCGGGATCGGCCGAAGTGCGACGATCCACCGCGGCGAACGCCTCGTCGATCGAATACACGTCGAGCTCGTGCGTGAAGCGCTCGAGCACCTCTACTGGTAGGTCCGATTGTTGAAGAGTGCACTTTTCATGCACTGTTCGTCGATGATGCGGAGGTCACGCGCGAAGGGCGTTGGCAGCCCTGCCTGAGCACGGTAGGTGAACATCCGGTGACGAAGCCGGCATGGGCTCGCGAACTGATTCGATAGATGTCAATATAGAAGTATGTCGAATCAAGAAGTCGAACTGGTCATCGTCGGGTCCGGTCCCGCCGGATACACCGCGGCGGTCTACGCGGCCCGCGCGGGTCTTGCGCCGAACGTGATCGCGGGCTCGGTCACCGCGGGCGGTGCGCTGATGACGACGACCGAGGTGGAGAACTTCCCCGGCTTCGTCGATGGCGTGCAGGGGCCGGAGCTGATGGAGTCGATGCGGGCGCAGGCTGAGCGGTTCGGCGCTCGGATCGTCTACGACGACGCGATTCGCCTCGAGCTCGACGGCGACGTGAAGACCATCGAGACGGGTGCCGGGATGACGTACCGGGCGCGGGCGGTGATCCTGACGATGGGTTCCGCGTACCGCAAGCTCGGCCTCCCCGAGGAAGAGCGCCTGTCGGGGCACGGGGTGTCGTGGTGCGCGACCTGCGACGGGTTCTTCTTCCGCGACAAGGAGATCGCCGTGGTCGGTGGCGGGGATTCCGCGATGGAGGAGGCGCTGTTCCTCACCCGGTTCGCATCGAAAGTCACCGTCGTGCACCGCCGGGACGAGTTCCGAGCGTCGAGAATCATGGCACAGCGCGTGCTGGACGATCCGAAGATCGAGGTCGCCTGGAACAGCGAGGTCGCCGCGATCCTCGGCGACGAGCAGGTCACCGGGCTCACGCTGCGCGACACGATCACCGGGGCCGAGCGGAGGCTCGACGCGACGGGGGTGTTCGTCGCGATCGGGCACGACCCGCGCTCCGAGCTCGTGACTGGGCAGGTCGACACCGACGCGGACGGGTACGTGCGGGTCGCGCACCCGTCGACGCGGACGAATCTGGCCGGGGTGTTCGCGGCCGGGGATCTCGTCGACCACACGTATCGGCAGGCGATCACCGCCGCGGGCACCGGCTGCGCGGCCGCGCAGGACGCCCAGCACTACCTGTCGCACCTCGCACCCGCCACCGTTTCCGAGCCTGTTCTGGAGGTCTCCGTATGAGCACCGTCACCCCCGTCACCGACGCCACCTTCCAGGCCGAGGTGCTCGAGTCCGAGCTGCCCGTCGTGGTCGACATCTGGGCGACCTGGTGCGGCCCGTGCAGGGCGATCGCCCCGATCCTGGACCAGCTCGCCGGCGAGTACGAGGGCCGGGTGAAGATCGTGAAGATCGACGCCGACCAGAACCCCGAGACCGTGACCGCGGCCGGCGTGACCTCGATCCCGACCCTCGGCTTCTACCGGAACGGGGAACGTGTCGACGTGCTGATCGGCGCGCACCCGAAACCCGTCTACGTCGCGAAGCTCGAGGAGCTGCTCGCATGACCGACGCCCTGACCCGCACCACCCCGAAACGGCTCTCCACCCTCGACAAGTGGCTGCCGCTCTGGATCGGCCTCGCGATGGTCGCCGGCCTCGTGCTCGGCCGGTTCGTGCCGGCGCTCTCCGACGCGCTGTCTGCGATGGAGGTCGGCGGGATCTCGGTCCCGATCGGGCTGGGCCTGCTGGTGATGATGTACCCCGTGCTCGCGAAGGTCCGCTACGACAAGGTCGCAGCCGTCACGGGTGACAAGAAGCTCCTGGTCTCCTCGCTCGTGCTGAACTGGCTCGTCGGGCCCGCGGTGATGTTCGCGCTCGCGTGGATCTTCCTGCCGGACCTGCCCGAGTACCGGACCGGGCTGATCATCGTCGGTCTCGCCCGATGCATCGCGATGGTCGTGATCTGGAACGACCTCGCCTGCGGCGACCGCGAGGCGACCGCGGTGCTCGTCGCGATCAACTCGGTCTTCCAGGTCGTGATGTTCTCGGTGCTGGGCTGGTTCTACCTGACTGTGCTGCCGGGCTGGCTGGGCCTGGACGCACAGGGACTGGAGATCTCGGTCTGGCAGATCGCGCTGAACGTGCTCGTGTTCCTCGGGATCCCGCTCATCGCGGGCTTCGCGTCCCGCTTCATCGGCGAGAAGCGCAAGGGGCGCGACTGGTACGAAGAGAAGTTCCTCCCGAGGATCGGGCCGTGGGCGCTCTACGGGCTGCTGTTCACGATCGTGCTGCTGTTCGCACTGCAGGGCAACGCGGTGCTGGCGAAGCCTCTCGACGTGGCGCGCATCGCGCTGCCGCTGCTGGTCTACTTCGGCCTGATGTGGTTCGCGGGGCTGCTGCTCGGCAAGGGCATCGGCCTCGGCTACGCGCGGTCGACGACGCTGGCGTTCACCGCAGCGGGCAACAACTTCGAGCTCGCCATCGCGGTCGCGATCGGCACCTTCGGCGCGGCATCCGGACAGGCCTTGGCCGGGGTCGTCGGCCCGCTCATCGAAGTGCCCGTGTTGGTGGGGCTGGTCTACGTCTCGCTCTGGGCGGCGAAAGCCTGGTTCCGCACCGACCCCTACACCACCGAATCCATGATCGAATCGAGGACGTCATGACCGACGCTGCTGTCCTTCCCGACGCCGAGGCGTGCGCGCCCTCCGCGATGCACGCGATCGGCGCCGACGCAGCTGCGACTGTGGCCGGGGCGCTCAAGGCGCTGGCGGATCCGCTGCGGCTGCGGATGCTGTCAGTGATCGCGACCGACCCGCGCGGCGAGTCATGCGTGTGCGATCTCGCGGAGCTCGCCGACGTGTCCCAGCCGACCGTCTCCCACCATCTGAAGGTGTTGAAGGAGACCGGGATGCTGCGGTCCGAGCGGCGCGGTACGTGGGTCTGGTACCGGATCGCGCCGGGCAAGCAGCGCGCCGTCGCGTCCCTCCTCGACGCGTTCGCACCAGCGGCAGTCGCCGATGAGCCGGAGGACGCTCAGGCGCGAGTTGAAGCGTTGCGGCAGATGGACGCCCGCGTGACCCGCCTCGCCGAGGAGCTCGCGGACGAGCTGACCGGGCTGAACCGGGACCTCGTGATCGCGATCGTGCGCGAGTCCTACGCCGGCCTGGTGCGTTCAGCGAAGCTGACGGCGCACATGATCCCGCTGACCGAACGGTTCGCCCGGCAGCGCCTCGCCGACCTGGCCAGGGACCGCTCGGCCGGGGTGCCGCAGGTGCTGTTTGTGTGCGTGCAGAACGCGGGCCGCTCCCAGCTCGCCGCCGCGATCGTCAACCAGCTCGCAGGCGGTGCCGTGATCGCCCGCTCAGCAGGCTCCGCCCCTGCCTCGGACATGCACCCGCACGTGCGCTCCCTGCTCACGGAGATCGAGGGCGAGCAGGAAGCCGAGACGGCGTTCCCGAAGCCGCTCACCGACGACGCCGTGCGCGCGGCCGACGTGGTGGTCACCATGGGCTGCGGCGACGTCTGCCCGATCATCCCCGGCGTCCGCTACGAGGACTGGGCCGTGGGCGACCCGGCTCTCGCTTCCCCGGACGGGGTCGACGCGATCCGCCACGATATCGAGGGCCGCGTCCGCGAGCTCCTCGCCACGCTCACCGACTGAACGAAAGCGAACAACAATGACTGACCAGAAGCCTTCCGTCCTCTTCGTCTGCGTCCACAACGCCGGGCGCTCCCAGATGGCCGCCGGCTGGCTCCGCGAGCTCGCAGGCGACCGCGTCGAGGTCCGCTCCGCCGGATCCATACCCGCCGACCAGATCAACTCCGTCGCCGTCGAGGCGATGCGCGAAGTCGGCATCGACATCACCGTCGAACAGCCGAAAGTGCTCACCACCGAAGCGGTGCAGGACTCCGACGTGGTGATCACCATGGGCTGCGGCGACGCGTGCCCGTTCTTCCCCGGCAAGCGCTATGAGGACTGGAAGCTCGACGACCCGGCCGGACAGGGCATCGATGCCGTGCGCCCGATCCGGGACGAGATCAAAGGTCGCGTCGAAACGCTGCTGGCGGAACTGCTCGTCTGAGGGACTGCGAGGGACTGCGAGCACGGGAGAGGCAGCGGCCAATGGCCCTGCCTCTCCGCTGTGTTTCCGGGTTTCCTGGTCCCTGCGGCGAACACCGATGTGCCGTGAGGCGTGCGCCATCGATCGCGCTACAGCCCGTTCTTGCTCTACCGGGACGCGCCTCGCAGCGCTGCTTCGATCTGCTCCTGCGTAGGCGCTCCGGCGAACCCGTTCCTCGTCGCATAGACGCGGCACGCGAGCGAGCGGACCGGTGCTGTCGGGAACAGGTCGACGCCGTCGACGAGGATCGTAGGCGAGCCTCCGAACCGGGTGCTTACCGCCTCGGCCTCGGTCCGGATCGTGACCAGCTCGACAGGCACGGCCCTGAATCCAAGAGCGTCCAGTGCTGCGCGCGCGTTGGCTTCGGCCACGTCCGTGTTCGGGCAACCGACAATGTGCAGCAGCTCGAGCTTCATGCGGCATCCTCGAATCGCGCGTCGTTCGACGCCCGGTCCGGGCCTGGCGGGAGAAGGTTCAGGCAGACCAGGCCGACACCGGCGACGACGAAGACATCGGCGACGTTCCCGACGAACAGGTCGCCGTAGGCGAGGAAGTCCGTGACCTGCCCCTGTCCGAAGGAGGGCGGGTTCAGGAGCCGGTCGACGAGGTTGCCGACCGCGCCGCCGAGGACCAGGCCCAACGCGGCACCCCACCGCGCGCCACGCAGCCGCACAGCGAACACAACTACCGCGATGGCGGCGAGGAGGCCGACGAGGGTGAAGATCCAGGTGGACCCGGAGCCGAGCGAGAACGCGGCTCCGGGGTTGTAGACCAGGGACAGGCCGAACAGGTCGCCGACCAGCGGAACCCGCTCGCCAGAAGTCAACTGCGCCACAGCGAGGGCCTTCGACCCCTGATCGAGGGCCACGGCGAGCACGGCGACCGCGAGGGCGACGCCGAGTGCCCTCCGACCTTTCGGGGAGGGCGGGCTCGTCCCCTCGGCGACGACGGTGCCCTGCGCGGTCACGCGATCGACTTCCTGGTGCGCGCGGCGCGCAGCCCGTTGAGGATGACGATGACCTCGGCGATCTCGTGCACGAGCACCACGGCCGCGAGGCCTATGACGCCGAACAGGGCCAGCGGCAGCAGGACGGTGATGATCAGCAGCGACAGGATGATGTTCTGATTGATGATGTGCCGGCCGCGGCGGGCGTGGTCGAACGCGCGCGGCAGGAGGCGCAGGTCGTGGCCGGTGAAGGCGACGTCGGCGGACTCGATCGCGGCATCGGAACCGGTCGCGCCCATGGCGATGCCGATGTCCGCGGCGGCCAGGGCGGGGGCGTCGTTGATGCCGTCGCCGATCATCGCGACCGAGCCGTGCCTGCCCAGCTCGCTGATCGCGGCGGCCTTGTCCTCCGGGCGTAGCTCGGCGCGCACGTCCTCGATCCCGGCCTGCGCGGCCAGGGCGCGGGCGGTGCGGGCGTTGTCGCCGGTGAGCATGGTCGTCCCGACGCTCTGGGCGGCGAGCGTACGGACGACCTCGGGGACTTCGGGGCGCAGCTCGTCGCGGACGCCGATCGCGGCGACCGCGGCGCTGTCGCGGTGCACGATGACGACGGTCATGCCCTGCTCCTCCAAGCCGGCGACCTGGTCCTTGAGCGGGCCGGCGTCCAGCCAGCGGGGGCTGCCGACGGTGACCTGGGCCCCGTCGAGGGTGCCTTCGATGCCGTGCCCGGCCTGCTCGGTGACGTCCAGGGCGGCGGGGGCTCCGGGTGCGGCGGCGGTGATCGCGGCGGCCAGCGGGTGGGTGCTGTGCTGCTCCAGGGATGCCGCCCACGCCAATGCCTGCGCCTCGTCCACGCCGTCGGCGGTGAGCACCGCGGTGACGGCGGGCTCGTTGCGGGTCAGGGTGCCGGTCTTGTCGACGGCGACGTGACGGATCACGCCGAACCGCTCGAACACCGCACCGGACTTGATGATCACGCCGAACCTGCTCGCCGCCCCGATCGCGGCGACCACCGTCAGGGGCACGGAGATCGCCAGCGCGCACGGCGACGCCGCGACGAGGACCACGAGGGCGCGGATGACCCACAGCTCCGGGTCGCCCAGCAGCGACCCGATGACCGCCACCAGGACGGCGAGGATCAGCACGCCGGGCACGAGCGGGCGGGCGATGCGGTCCGCGAGGCGGGCGCGGTCCCCCTTCTCCGCCTGCGCCTGCTCCACCAGCTCCACGATCGTGGTCAGCGAGTTGTCGGTGCCCGCCGCGGTCGTCTCGACCTCCAGGGCACCGGCGGTGTTGATCGCCCCGGCCGACACCGCGTCGCCGGGCTCGACCTCCACCGGGATGGACTCGCCGGTGATCGCCGAGGTGTCCAGGCTCGACCGGCCCGTACGGACGATCCCGTCGGTCGCGATCCGCTCACCCGGACGCACGAGCATCAGCTGACCAACGGCCAGATCCTTCGCGGCGACCTCCACGGACGCGCCATCCTGCCGGATGGTCGCGGTCTCCGGGACGAGTTTCAGCAGCGCCCGCAGCCCGCCACGGGCGCGATCCATCGCCTTGTCCTCCAGCGCCTCGGCGATCGAGTACAGGAACGCCAACGCTGCGGCCTCCTCGACGTAGCCGAGGATGACCGCGCCGATCGCGCTGATCGTCATCAGCAGGCCGATGCCGAGCTTGCCCTTGAACAGCTTGCGGATCGCGCCCGGGGTGAACGTCGACGCGCCCAGCAGCAGGCCGATCCAGAACGCCACCAGCGCCGGGATCTCCGCCCCTGTCCATTCCAGGACCAGGCCCGTGCCGAAGGCGACGCCGGAGAGCACCGGGACCATGATCCCGTGGTCACGCCACCAGGGACGCTCCCGCTCCTCCTCGGTTTCCTCCCCGACCTGGGTCTCCGGCTCGTCGCAGCCGCACGCCGCGCTCACGCGCCCGCTCCCGTCCCGCAGCAGCCCGGCACCGTGCACTCGGCGTCCATGCACGGCGCGTGCTCGTCCACGGCCAGCGTCACGTCCACCAGCGCCGTGAGCGCCGCCGCGAGGTGCGGGTCGGCGATCTCGTAGCGCGTCTGCCGACCCTCGGGCTCGGCGACTACGATCCCGCAGTCGCGAAGACAGGTCAGATGGTTCGACACGTTGGAGCGCGTCAGCTCCAACTCGCGCGAGAGCACGGCCGGGTAGCTCGGGCCGTCCAGCAGGGTCATCAGGATCCGGGAGCGCGTCGGGTCCGCCATGGCCCGGCCCAGCCGGTTCATGACGTCGAGACGCGAAGCAATAGTCAGCATGCACTGAACTATACAGTAAGCACTGAACTATTGTCGATGATGGCGAACCATGCACCCGCGACCCAGCAGCGGCACTCCCGCCCCCGCGGAGCCCTCACGACACCCGCACCGGCGGGCGCGGTACAGTCGCAGAGGAGGCAGTTCCTCGAACATCCACCCGCACCCACACCAAAACGACGGCACGGGCGGAAGTTCCCGCCAAAACCGTCAATATTCACCGGAACATCTAGGTTTTTTAGAGCATTCGGGCGCGGGTGTCGAAGAGTTCCAGTTCGGCGGGGTGTAACTGCGCTTGCACGACGAAGCTGCGGTCTTTGATCTTCCAGAGGCCCTGCCCGATGCCGAGCCCAGGGAGAAGTGAGCGTTCGGTTCCGGTGAGTCCGAGGGTTTGTGCGGTGACGCCGAGCTGATCGCTCTCTTGCCGGTACACGATCCTCGTTTCGGCGTTCGCGAGCAGCGACGATGCGAGGGCGCGCATTCTGGAGCCTTGGTCGCCGACGTTCTCCAAGTCGGTGAGCTTGTGGAAGATGAGCAGGTTGCTGATGCCGTAGTGGCGGGCGAGCCGCCATTGCGCATCCATGCGGGCAAGCAAGCTTGGGTAGGACATGAGGCGCCAGGCTTCGTCGTAGACGACGAAGCGCTGACCGCCGGACGGGTCTTGGAGCGCTGATTCCATCCACGCCGCAGAGCAGGTCATGAGCACGGCGAGCAGGGCGCTGTTCTCCGAGACGCGGGACAGGTCGAGGGAGAGCATCGGCAGCGTCGGGTCGAACTTCTCCGTCGACGGCCCATCGAACAAGCCGCTGAGATCCCCGGCGACCAGCCGTCGGAGCGCGTGCCCGAGCATCCGCCCGTCTTCTGCGAGCCGGCCGTCGGGATCGTCCGCCGATGAGGGCGAGAGGATGCGGTCGACGACCATCGGTAGGATCGGCACCTCCGCTGATCTGACGGCGTCTGCGAGAGCGATATCGATCGCGGTGTGCTCGACCGGAGAGAGCCGCCGGTCGAGCACGGTCTCCGCGAGGGCGCCGATGAGATCCCGGCGGCGGGCTGCGACCTGTGTAGCCCAGTCGGCGTCCGGGATGCCCGCGGCCCGGTATCCCTCATCGAGCGGGTTCAAACGGGTCGGGAGCGAGGGGCCGAGGACGATCGCGCGGCCCCCGACGGCGCGGGCGACGGGGGTGTGCTCGCCTTTCGGGTCGCCGGGAACGTAGACGCGCCGCCCGAACGGGAGCGCCCTCGTGTAGAGCGCTTTCGCAAGCGACGACTTCCCGCTTCCGACGATCCCGGCGAGGATCAGGTTCGGGGCGGTGATGACGCCTTGCCGGTACAGCTCCCACGGGTCGTACACGAAAGATCCGCCGGAGTAGAGGTCTTGTCCGATGAAGGTGCCGGCGGAGCCGAGCCCGCCTTCGGCGAGGAACGGGTAATGCCCCGACAGCGTGGCCGAGGTGTCCTGGTGGCGCGGGAGCCGGAACCGGCCCGGCGTGCACAACGCCGCCGGTCCCTCCTCTCCGGCACGAGGCAGGTAGCGAGTGGCACGGCGGGCTTCGCGTGCTGCTGCCGCCTCCGCCCGCAACTTCGCCACAGTTTCGGCGCGGGTTTCGGCGTGGATGCGGGCGGCGGCCTGGGCGCGGGCTTTCCGGTGCCGGCGGAGCTCTCCTTCGGGCCCGACGAGCACCGAGGTATGCAGACGTCCCGGATCGGTGTCGTCGCTCATCGGCCGAGCCCCCGCCCCGTCTGCCTGCCGGGCTGCTCGCGGCGGATGGCCGGGGTGCCGAGGCGGTCTCGCCGCGACTGCTCCCGCGCGGCCTCGCGCGCGAGGATCGGCCCCGCCCGCACCCCAGACGGGGCGGCGATCGCAGACGACGGCGATTCGGTAGTGGTGGCGGCGTGGCGGGGGTCTTCGAGGCCGAGCAGCACCGGGGACGGGAGGACGTCCATGTGCCGGTAGAGGGCGAGGTGCCGGTGATCCTGGTTGTAGACCAGCGTGTAGGCGTCCAACTGGGCAGTGCAGTCGAGGAGGCCTTGCGGCGGCGTGTCGTAGACGTACCCGTTCTCGAGCGCGGCATCCACGGTCTCGTCACCGTAGTCGTAGCCCGCGAGTTCCTGGATCACGGCATCGGCGCCGCCCTGGTCGATGAGGTCGAGGAGCCGGTCGGCTTCGCCGCCTTGCAGGAAGACCACGTTGATCAGATGCCCGACTTCCGGCATTTCTGCGGCGGGGTGCCAGGCGATCCGGCCCGCCGCCGCGGATGCCGCATCGAGGCGTCGTTCCGCCTCACCGATGAGCGCCGCCGCCTGCCGCAGCTCCCCGGCGGTCGTGAGTGCATCGCGGACGCCCGTGGCGCGGTCTCCGGCGTCGTCGGCGGCGCGGTCGCGCGAGCTCTCGTGGGCGGTGGCGATCTGGGTGAGGACTTGTTCGAGGGATCGGACGCTGCCGAGGAGATCGCCGAGCACCCCGTACATGTCCTCCGGCTGCTCGAAGGTGCGGCTGGCGTGCGCGAGCGCCCGCATCGCCTCATAGGCTTCCTCCGCGTCAGCGACGGGATCGGTGAAGGTCAGCATGTCCGATGCTCCAATCGTGAAGATGATTCGTATGCCAGGTGCGCGAAGGTTCGCCGCTGGTTCAGATGGGGCGGCAGAGCGGGAGCGCGGCCGCGGTGAAGGCCTGCGCCTGCTGGCCGACCAGGCGGCGGGTTTCGCAGGACGCCTGGATCGCGGCCTGCTCGATCTGCGATACCGCGGCATCCAGTTCCCCATTGGTGGGTGCGGAGACGGAGACGAGGCCGACGACGCGGAGCACCCCGTGCCCCGCGGTCAGCTCAGATTCTTGTTGCAGCACGTCGCCGTATTCGGCGGTGGCCTGGGTGTCTTCGACCTGGCCGATCTTCCGGCGCTGGGCGGCGTCGGCGACCATCTCGGTCTTCTTCCGCCGCAAATCCCTGGCGGCCTGATCCGCCCGCACCGGCAGATAGTGCAGCGACAAGGAGCGCAGCACCCCGCCGGTCAGCACGAGCGGGGCGAGGAACCCGGGGAAGGTCTGCGCCCTCGGCCATTCGCTGATCCACAGCACCGCGTGGTGCGCGCTGTCGGAGCGCAGCCGGTCCCAGGCCTCGTTCACCGCAACCGGGCCCGCGGTCGCGAGCTCCCGGCCGAGCGCGCCGTGACGTTCCAAGGCGGGGCCGGCGGCGGGGTCATAGGCGGTGCGGAGGATCAGGGCGACATCACCCGGGGTGAGCCATCCCGTCATCTGCAGCTCGGCGGAGCGCAGCGCGGTCTGGAACGACTGCATCTCCTGCCCGAGCACCACCGCCGCTCCCTTCATGCCGCCGCCCGCGGAACGGATCTGCCGGGTAGCGGCTCGCATGTCAAGGGAGAGCGACACGGTGGTGGCGTGGCGTTCCCCGGCGGGGCCCGCCCGTTCGATGAGCTCCCGGTAGGTGTTCGCCGCCCAGGAGCCGTCGTCGTGGCCGTGTTCGCGCCACCACTCGGTCAGCCCCGACCCGGAATCGGGCAGGGTGCGCTCTTGCACCTGGATGCGGGCGATCCTCCCGGACCGGCACGCGGCCGCAAGGACGCGACCCCAGCCGGTGACACGGCGCTGCTGCTCGCCGGGGTCGAGAAGCACGAACGCGGGATGCGCCACCCCGCACACGACGGTGAGGGTCTGGGCGTGAGGGTCGTGGATCATCGCCGCCCCCGTCTCGGGGTCCACCCATTCCCGGAGCGCGGCGAGGTCGCCGGGGAGCGCGAGCGTGCCCGCCGGGCGCGGCTTCACCACCCTGCGCCGATACTGGGTTTGCTTCGCGCGGGTGCGGAGGAGCCAGCGGGTGACGATCGGCGCCCACTCGATCAGCTTCCGCCCGCCGACGGGCACCCACGCGATCACCACCAGGGATGCCCACGCCGGCGACGACCAGGCAAGGCCCTGTCCGCCGCCCGTGTAGAGGCCGGTGACGATGATGCCGAGCGCGGTCGCGAGGACGAGAAGCTGTGGCAGGGAGAGGCCGAGGAGCAGGCCGCGCTTGGTGAGGCGAGAGAACTGCACCGGACGCAGCTCGAGCGACGCTTCGGAGGTGTTCGCGCTCATGGGTTACTGCTTCCCGGTCGGGGCGGGCGGATCGGTCCTTGGCGGCGAGGGCGGCGGGAGCACCGCGGGCGGCTGCTGCACCGGCGGCCCAGGCGGCGGAGCCGCCGGCTCGGACGCACTACCCGCGTGCCCGTCCGCTGCGTCACCGATGGCCTCGCCGATCTTCGGGCCCGCGGTCGCGGTCTCTTTCACGACGACTCCTGCGGCGACGGCCGCCGCGACCGGCGGCGCAGCAGCCGCAGCCGGGGCGGCCGGTGCGGCCGTGCCTCCGGTGGCAGCCGGGGCTGCGGTGCCGGCCGCGGCAGGCGCCGCCGCTGGTGCTGGGGTGGGTGTGGGCTTCGGCGTTCCGGCGCCCTTGCCGGTGTCTGCGCCGTTGAGCACTTGCTTCGGGGCGGGGCCGTTCGGCTTCGACGGGAGCGGGACGGGCCGGTTGAGGGCGTTCTTCGCCTCCTGCTCCATCGAGGACGCCTGATACATGTCGAAGCCCACGAAGCTCAGGAACTTGTACGCCAGGTACGGGGCGAACGCGGCGACGAACAGCAGCACGATCCCGGCGATGGGTTCGGACAGGGATTTCAGGTCGAGGCTGATGGGTGCGGCGACCTGGGTGGTGGCGATGAGGAAGATCACCACGATCACGAGCTTCGACGCGATCAGCGCGACCACGAACGTCGCCCACTTCCCGAACCAGCCGCGGGACGCTTCCCAGGTGAGGCCGGCGAGCGCGACCGGGCCGAACACGATCGCGACCAGCAGCAAGGCCTTCCGGATGAGGAGGCTGAACCAGAGGATGAAGATCGCGGCGATCATGAGGCCCGCGAGAAAGATCGTCAGCAGCGCCCCCGCACCCCCAGCAACCGAGGTGATGGTGACCGCGGTGATGAGGAGCGCGAGCCGGTCGTCCATGCTCTCGATCGTCTGCCCGGTGGCCTGGATGATGCCGACGCAGAGCTGATCGGTGATTTCGAGCAGCAGGGCGGTGCAGGTGATGAGCACGAACGAGCCGAGCACCGATTTCGCGACCCCGAGCGCGGCGCGGGTGAGTGCGGACGGGTCGCGGCGGGCGAGGCCGGTGATGAGCTGGAAGCAGAAGAACAGGAGCGTCACGAACACGGCGATGCCGAACAGGATGTTGTAGACCTTCACGTATCCGTCGCTGGTGACGTCGACCGAGGTGGTGGTGGAGAACACGTCCCACATGCCCTGGAACAGGGTGGACACGGCGAGCCCCATCGCGGAGGCGATCCACCCGAAGAAGAGGCCGGCGGGGCCCTCGCCGATCGCGGTGCAGACGGTGGAGACGCCGGGGATGTCGCAGATACTCACCCTGAACCACCACCCGGCTAGTTGACGGCCTGGCCGACGGTCCAGAAGAAGTTGATGAGCGTGACGGCCGCACCAGCGAGCACCGCCGCACCGCACGACACGAGCACGCCCGTCTTTCCCCTCGACGCGAGGTGCGGGTTGCTGCTATTCGCGCCGAAGCCCCAGACGATCGCGGACACGATGAGCGCCAGCACGCTGAGGATGAGGCCGACGGTCATCACCGCGCCGACGATGTCGCGCAGTTGCGCGATCCCCGGAAGCCCGTTGCTGTTCGGGTCGATATCGATCATGGTTGGGCACTCCTGCCGGTCGGTGAAGCGGACGCGATCCGTCCGACAAGCAGGTGCACTCAGCAGGCCCGGTGGCCGAGCCCTTAGATGCGGTCGCCGATGGTGAGGAGAAAGTTCGCCCAGGCGATGCCGGCGCCGGCGAGGGCTGCGGTGCCGAGGGCGACGAACACGCCGACGCGGGCTTTCTGCGCCGTGTAGGGGTTCCCGGTGTGGGAGGCGATGGCCCAGATGGTTGCAGAGACGAGGAGGGTGAGCACGGCGCCGATGAGGACGTAGGTGAGGAGCGCGCCGATCACCGACGCGAACTCCCCGGATGCGCCGACGGCGCCGAAGTCGGGAAACACGTTCACCGGGCACCTCCAAGGTTCGCGCGACACCCGGGCGCGCCCGTCGTGCCGTCACTCGGGACCGCGCCGTGCTGCGCCAGCCACTCGACTGCGTTCACCGGGGGCTGGGCCTGCCCGCCGGGGCGGATCTCGACGTGCAGGTGCGGGCCGGTCGAGCGGCCGGAGGAGCCGACATCGCCGATGTGCTGCCCGGCCGCGACGGTCTCCCCGCTGGTGACGTAGATGCCGTCCTGCCACATGTGCGCGTAATAGGACGCGACCCGGGCGCCTTGGACGGTGTGTTCGATGACGATGAGGCCGCCCCATCCGGAGCTGAACTCCGCGACGGTCACGCGGCCGTCGGCGACCGCGTAGATCGGGGTGCCGTCGGCGGCGGCGAGGTCGGAGCCGGAGTGAAACTGCCGCTCGCCGGTGAAGGGGTCGGTGCGCCAGCCGAAGCTATCCGTGTTCGTGTACGAGCCCTCGGGAAGCGGGAACACGACGCGGCTGGTCTCCGGCACCGCCCCGCCACGGTTCCCGCCGCCGCTGGGGGCGGGCTTGGTGAGGGCGGTGAGGATCGCTTCGGCGACGGGCTGCCAGTTCCGGTACCGATCCGGGAACGCCGACACTTCGACGGCTTGCGCGGCGGAGCCTGGGTCCATCTGCTGCCAGCCGGGAATGTCGAGCAGGCCCCGCGGCGAGGGGAAGTTCGGGCCCTGCTCACCACCGTAGAACGCCTTCGCCTGATAGGTCGGGTTCATAAGCTCAGCGACCGTACCCCAGCCCGCGGCCGGCCGCATCTGGAACAACCCCAGGCTGTCGTGATCGGAGGCGTCGCCGTCGTTCGGGTAGTTCCCGGATTCGGGGTAGGCGCCGGTGTTGGCGAGCATCCGCAGCCGGGACTCGGTGAGCGCCGCCATGAGCGCGATGCGCACACCCGCCTGGCCGACGCCGGGGATGCTCGCCCCGGTGGTGATGATCGTCGCCGCGTGGGTGAGCTGCCGCTTCTCGAGCGTAACCGAGGTGCCATCGGCAGTGGTCGCGGCGAGCTTGTCCGGGATCGGGCCGACCGTCAGGGAATCCGTGAGGCAGAACCCTAACGGGCCCATGAACGCTCCCATGCCGACCAGCGCGGTCGACGGTCCGACGCAGAACAGCACCAAGAACAGGACGAGCAGCTTCTTCACCATCACCGAGCCGTCCTCGCTATCGGAGCGGGGTGTCGAGAGCGGAGAGCCGCAGCAGCCGGCAGTCCTCGTCGTCCGGGCAGGCGGCGAAGATCGTGAACGACACCGGGCGCGCATCGGTAACGCCCTGCCCTTCCCAGACGCCGGTCCGGTGCCGGGTGCCGGTGACTGTGTACGCGGTCGCACCCGGCAGGAGCGTGCCGGGGCGGGCGTCGGCGGCGATGCCCGCCCAGCTCTCGGGAAAGGTGATCGTGTCGATGGTGAGCCATTGCCGGGTCGAGTAGTTCCGCAGTTCGGCCCAGGCGGCATCGTCTGGGAGGTAGGCGCGGAGGTCTGCGGCGAGGCCTGGTGCTTCGTCCGGGTCCGCGACATCGATGATCGCCTGCATGTACTCGTGCGGGCTGTAGCCGAGGCCGGTATCCCACGCGAACAGCCCCTCGGCTACGTCCCGCGCAAACCGTTCCGCGTCTGAGACGGCCGGGAGCTCGCGCGGCGAGAGATCCCGGTCAGCACCAGGCGTCTCGGACGTCGAGACGCGGGGGCCGGGTGATGATTCGGGGGCGGGGCCGCGCAGCAGGCCATAGATGCCGGCGCCGACGAGCAGGGCGAGGACGATGCCGCCGCCGATGAGGGCGATGCGCAGGCGCCGCGACGCCTGCTCCGGCTCGGTGGTCTGACGCATACGGGCTTCCTTCCGGCGAACGGGCGAGTTCGGTACCCGGAAGGTGCACACGCACAGCCGGCGGCTCGTAGCCGCCGGCAGGCAGGTTTAGACGGCCTGCACCTCCGTGCTGCCCGCCGCAGCGTTTTCGCGGGCGGCGCGGATGAGGGCGAAGAACGCGATGGTCTCGGCGAGCACGGCTTCGGCGCGCTCCCACTCCGCCCCGGTCAGTTCCGCGGCGAGGGTGCCCGGGTCGTATTTCTGGGTCCAGCCGTCCATGTCGGCCCAGAGCGCGACGAACGCGCGCGGCGGCAGCACCACGAGCGTCAGCTTCGGACGCTCCACCGGCCGTACCGGCTTCTTGCCCTTCTTGCGACCCGTGGAGGTGATGCGGGCGATCGCCGCAGCGGCGAGCTGCGCGAGCTCCGCCGTCCGTGCCTCCCTGGCGGCTGCGGCACGCACTTGCTCGGCAGAGGCGGCGGCCTGCATGCGCACGGGGTCCGGCTGGGCGGGGTTGACGGCGATCCGGTCGAGCTCGTGCAGGGAGAGGGCGGTGTTCATGCGCAGGTGCGCGCCGTGCACTTTCCCGCCGGCCTCGATCCGCGCCAGCTCCTCGACGGCCTGGGCGCGGATGTGCTCGGGTCGGGTGTCGTCGTTTGCGAGATCCTTCAATCTGCCGATTTGTTCGAGCATCGTCTGCGATCCGTGCCCGGTGACCATGCGGGCGGCCTGCACCCGGGCTTCCCCGGCGGAGCGCGGTGCCGTCGATTCGACGGCACCGTGGACTTCCGCAGAATCCTGCGGATTCTCGCCGTCGGCTCCGAACCGTGTTGCGGCCTGCCGGCGGGCGGCGTCTTCGGCGAGCACGACCTTCAGCTCCCGGTAGAGGGATTCGGCTTCGATCAGGGAGAGGGGTTTGTGCAGCGAGTTGTCGTTCTGTTCCGCGAGGAGCTGGGAGAGGCGGCCGGAGAGGTTCGACCGCACCCACACGTTCGTGGAGCGCTGCCCGAGCAGGCGCAGCGCTTCGAGGCGGCGGCGCCCGCAGACGAGCACCCCGTCCGGGGTGACGGTGATCGGCTGCAACAGGCCCTCTGCACGGATGGACTCGGCGAGCGCCGGAATGTCGCCGAGGTCGGTGCGGTGGCGCTTCCCGACGGTGATGGAGTCGAGGGAGCGTTCCAGCTCGATATGCCCCGGGCTACTGGCAGCCATGGCAGCCACCTCCGTCTGGGGTGGACAGCACCACCTCCGACAGCACCCGGTCGTCGGCGAGGAGCGCGCGGAGGGGTTCGCCGGTGACCAGGCGGTGCAGGATGCCGCGTGCGGCGCTGGTGTGCGCCTGGTTCGGGTCCGGCGTCCCCAGCGCCACCCGCAGCATCGCAAGCCACGAGGCGGCGGGGATGTCGAGGAGGGCGCGGGCGTGGTAGTCGCGGCGCAGCGACTCGAACGCGGAAGCCCGCGACGCTGATTCTGCGAGCCGGGTGATGATGTACTCGATCCCGCCCCGTGCAGCCTCGACCGGCCAGCCGAGCAGATGGAACAGCGCGACCGCGTCTTCGACGGCCTGCCCCACCCGGGCGGGGGTCTCGTCGTGCTCGGGTTCCTCGATGAGGTCGGGGGCGGGGATTGTGAGGCTGTGGTGGTAGTCGGTCAGCGGGTTCTCCCGGTCCGAGAAGCGCTCTGCGTCGTGGTGGGTGGAGAACTTCGGTCGCCGCGCCTGATGCACGGAGCACAGCAGCCCGTTCGCGCGTTCCTCGGCGATGCAGGTCACTTTCACTGCGCGGGTGATGACGGCCCAGGGGTCGTCGGCGCGCCTCACGGCGCCGGTGCGCATCGCGTCGAACGCCGCGGCGGCCGCTTCCCACGGGTCGAGGCCGTGCCGGCGCGCGAGCGCGGCGTACTTGTCGGCCGCGTGCCGCATGAGGGCTGCGACTTCGGGGTCGTGCCGCCACGCCCATCGGCCTTCCTCGTGCAGGCGGATCAGCAGGGCGCGGAGCCCTTCGGAATGCTCGAACCCCCACCGCGCATCCCGTTCGGGACGTGCGGCAGGGGTGCTCTTCGTGCGGGTCTGGTTCATGATGACGGCACCTCCTACATGGCAGGTGCGCCCCGCGTGCCTGGGGCCGGGAAGGTCCTGCGCGAACCGGGCTGCTGACTCGTGCATGGCGGATCACCTCAGCCCCATCCCCGAACGCGCGGGCTCCGGTCGTGTCTGGCGTCTGCGGCCCCGGATCGACAGATCGGGCAATCGCGATGCCCGCTCACTCCGGACCGCACGCTGTTCGGCGCGGTCCTGCTTGCGGTCGGCGCGGGCGTCGCGGAGGCGCTGGGCGAGCTCGGCCCGCAGATCGAGCCCCCACCCGGTCGCGCGGGCGCCGCCCTGCATCGCCAGCTCGGTCGGCCGCACCCACCGAATCTGCGTCCGCCGCTTCGCCTCAGCATCCGGCTCGGCTTCTACCGTGTCGCGCTCGGCGCGGTCGCTCCCGGTCAGGGAGGGGTCGCGGTGTACGGCGAGCATCGACCGCTCCGCCTCCACCTGCTCAGGCCCGCCCGGCGAGGTTCGTTCGGCGTTCATCGCCGCAGCGAGCGCGGGATGCAGACGCGACCGCGCCGCCTCCGCTACTTCGGGGCCGTGTTCGTGGTACATGACGGGTCCTCCTCGTCTCTGGGGTCATCTGCAGCCGTCGCGGCTGCTGCATCGGTCGTTGGCATAGCGATGACTGGCTGTTCGGTGCCGGGCTCGGCTTCCGGCGTGGGGCTGGGTTGCGGGAGCCAGCGGCCGACGGTCGAGGGGTGCACGTCGAGGTAGCGGGCGATCTTCTTGTTCGACCAGCCGCCCGCCCGCAGCACCTCCGCCACCTCACGCCGCGACCACCCATCCCGCCCCTGCTCTGGCATCGGCGGATCACCCGCTTCGGCGCCGGGCTCCGCATCGGGCGCCAGCACCGCAGCGAGCACCGGCGCTCGGAGCGCCGGTTCCAGCAACGCCACCGGCACCGGCCCGCCCGGCCGCTCCGCGGCCTCGACGTGCAGTTCCGCGGCTTCCTCAGCAGCCGTCTCAGGGGCCGGTTTGGGTTGGTGGCGGGTGAGGATCACGGTGAGGTGCGTGATCGCGAGCAGCACCAGCGGTGGCACTGCCGCAACCGACGCCGCGAGCACCGCAGGCACATCCGCATCGGCGGCGACGATCGCGTGGATCGAGTTCGCCGTCACCGACAACCCAGCTCCAGCGATGAGCAGCATCCAGGGGTACCAGGCGGTGCGGGTGCCGGCGAGCGCGACGACGGCGACGGTCGCAACGACGATGACGCCGTCCACGATCAGCGGCCACGCCCACGCCTGCCCCTCCTCGATCCCGGAGCGGCGGGCGAGATCGGCCAGCGCAATGAAGGAAAGCCAGAACGCCCCGCACGCGATCAACACCGTCCCCGCCACCGCCGTCACCACGGCGAGCCAGCCACCCCGGCGCTCCCTCCTCATGTTCATGCGAGCACCCGCCCTCGATCAACTGGGGCACGCTGCGCAACCGGGCGCGTCGTGGCAGGTGCGGGTGCTGCCGGGGTGGTGTTCGGAGTGCGGTAGGCGGAGCGGATCGTGCGCTCGATCTCCCGCGGCGGCAAGCCAATCCCTTCCGCAACCGGCCCGAGCGTCTGAAACGCTTCCGCCAATGTGGCGCCGTTCTCCGCGAGGCGGCACGACGCCCAGAACAGGCCCTGGTTCCGTTCGCCTTCGCCTTGCCCTTCCAGCCATGCCGCGATCCGCTTCGCCCGCTCCTCCACAGTGCCGCGGAACGGGCGCGCCTCCCACGACGACCGCACGGGCCTCGGGTCCAGAAACTCCCGCAGCGCGCCCGCGTCGACGGGATGCACGTCGCCAGTGGCGAGGTCGAGGAGCTGATACGCGACCGTCTCGCCGTCGATGATCGTTCTCGACGGCGGGGCGACGATGTAACCAGCGGTGCCTCGGAAATCGAGCTGCGCCGCCCCCGACGCCCACGACCGCTGCTCGATGGCGGCTGCCGGATAATAGGCGTGCAACCCGCCCGACGGGGTGACGACCTGCACCGCCCACCCATCGAGCAGGCCCGCCTCGGTGGCCTGCTGCCAAGAGGCGGGACCGCGCGGCGGGTCGCCCTTCACATCGACATCGACAACCTCGATCCCCGAGATGGGGCCGGTCGGGATGCCGATGTTCGCATCCGGCCACCGCCGCCACCACGCCTCAACCTGCGCGGGATCGGTGCTGGCATCCTTGAAACCATGCGCGACGAGCGGCCGCTTCTCACCCGGCACACAAGGAAACACCGGCACCCCCAGCGAAACATAGTGGCGGGCGGCGTCCGCGAGACTCATGCGGGCGACCGGCGCGAGGAGCTGTTCGACGTCCATCACAGCCCCCGCACCAGCGACGAGGAACGCGCCGACCGTGCCGCAGCTGGCTTCCGCGCGGACGAGCGGGCCGACGGCTTACGCTCGACCTGCTTCGCCGCCGAGACTTCGGGACCCTCGCGGGTGAGGCCCGGCGGGGTGCCGTCGCCAAGCTGTTCGGTGTCGAGCCGATCCAGGATCTCGACGGCGACCTTCCGCACCCGCTCCGCGGTCGCCTGCACCACCTGGATCGGGTTCTTCCCGTCGGCGGCCATCGCCCACCCCGACACATACGGGATCGTGAAGGCGGTCGTGTCCATCCCGTGCGCGGCCCCGACCATGAGCGCGACGGACTCGGCTTCGACTTCGCCGATCCCGCGATGCTGGCGGGCTTCCTCCTGGTCGGGGCCGTGCATCTTCACGTGCGCGAGCTCGTGCACGAGGGTCTTCACCTGGGCGGCATCGTCCATATTCGTCCGCACCGCCACCTGCCGAGTGTCGAAGTTCGTGCTGCCGTTCGCGCCGTGGATCATGCCCTCGTGCGGCACCGGCAAGAACTGGAACCCAGCCTCGGCAACCTGCCGGATCAGCCCATCACGAAGCCCCGCCGGGGCCTCGCCTTCGAGAAGCTGCGGCGAAGGCGGGAGCGGCACATCCGGGCCGCTGGTTTGAGAGATGTCGAAGACGTAGGCGACTTTCGCGCCGATCATCCGCGACCTGACGACCTCGCCCGGCTTCGGCTGCTCTTTCGGGGCGAGCTTGCGCCACGACATCGGACCAGCAGGAGTCTTCGACGCGAACTTCCCGGTCACCGGCGCGAGAATCGCGTACCCCTTCTGCCCCTTCTGAACCTGGCGGCCGAGCTGCTCCCACTGCCGGAACCCGGCCACGTACGTCGGCATCGGCTCGGGCACCCGGCCGGCTTCCCAGGCGGCCTGATGCTGGGCGAAGATCAGCCACGAGTTGTTCACGCTGCGGGACCGGAACTTCGCCGCGAACGTCAGCGCCTGCTTCCAGTCTTCACCGGTGACCAGCTTCTCGACCTGCGCGTTCAGCTGCTCGCGCACCTCGTCGAGCTTCGCCTCCCGCGCGGCGCGCGCCTCTTCGGGGGTTCTCCTCGCAGCCATGACCGCCTCCTCTCGTCATCGGGGCGGCCCGAGAACGGGGTGCCCGTGCAAGCGAGGTACGCCGGGGATGCCGGCGGCGGGTCGAGACGGTCAGCGAACAGTAAGAGGTAGGTTGGCCGTCAGGACCCAACGGCACCTGACGTAGGACTACCGATAGCAGCCCATGAGAGATTCGTTCCCGCGGTCGGGCGAACTGCGTCCATTCCCTGCGCAGAGAATGTCTAAATGCTGGTCACAACGATTTTTCTTGCATCGCCCGGTACCGGCCCGGAGTGAGACCAGTGCATTCCCGAAAAGCCGTCGCAGCACGATTCCGACTCACCCACCCAACCAGGTTGCCGGCCTCGGCAATCGACACTCCAGACTCACGAAGGAGCCGCGCCATCTCCTCAACACGGAGCATCGTGAGATATGCCAGCGGCGTCTTCCCGTAAGCGTTCGTGAACACTCGGACGAGTTGCTTTTCGGAAAGGTGTACCGCTCCTGATAGTTCCGAGAGCAACCATGCACGGCGCACATCAGAGGCCAGGAGCTCTCGCACAGCACGGGCCTCGGCCCGCAGCGGTGCGAACCGCCGCCCACGCGGGACCGACGGGCGCGTGCGCGCCCGCTGAGCCGGAAGAGTGCGAGTCGGCGAGACGTGGATGAACGGGGACACCTGGTCGATCACCGCGTGCCAGAGCGCCTGCATCCGGTGGAATCGTTCCCGGTACTGCCCGTCGACGCTGAGCGCGACCAACTCATCAAGCCACGGCATCAGCATCCCGATCCGATCCTCACCAAGCCCCATCAACTGTGCGGGCTCGGTGTAGATCGTGTCCGCGACACTCTGCGACGCGAAGCGATCCTTGACGATATCGATGTACTGCCAGAAGAACTGATCCAGGATGAAATCGAGATCGAGATAGATCACCGTGACGGTGACGTGGCCCTCGGGTTGCGCGCCGCAGAGCACGTTCGCGCCGAGCAGCAGCACGTCACCGACCTTCGCGTGCTTCTCCCCAAACTCGCTGTAAACGATTGCCGATCCGTCGCGCACGGTGGCGAGCTTTACGCAGTCATAGGTCTCGGGGCCGACTGGTCGGTGAAAGGTGCGGGTGCGGGCGAGCAGTGGCTGGTAGCCACCAGTAGCCACCAGGTTCTGATTCGCCAGCGAAAGCCGATCGTTCCCGCTACTCATCGCTGACGCGCTCATGGTGAGCCCGGCCAGATCAGAGAGCGGGCTCCCCATGAGCGCGTCAGAGGACTTGAGCGGGACACCTGGCTTCCTTCCGTCGAATTACTCCCATTGTCGCAGGAGGGCTTCGAGAGCCGCGGCCGCTTGGAGCGGGAGCACGCCGTTGCCGAGCGCGGTTATCTGGGTCTGCTGCACGTTTAGGTGACAGATTAGTCAGGCAGCGAGTGCGACCTGCTCGTTCATGATGGCCTCGTACTC
>NZ_JAQPZP010000009.1:0-132823 GCF_037619215.1 Leucobacter sp. USCH14 | reverse complement strand
GAGGGGGCATAGTGATCATCCTTCCAGGCCAGCCGGAACCAGCCATATCGAATGTCACCTAAACGTGCAGCAGACCCGGTTGAGCCTGGCTGTGTTCGTCATGCTGCTCGCAGGGTTGCCGATTTTTGCTGTGTTCACCGGCAACGCCACGGTAGGCCTGATTGACACCTTCTATCGTGCGGGGTCGTTCGTGTTCGGCGGCGGGCATGTCGTGCTCCCGCTTTTGCAGGCTGAGACAGTGCAGACTGGACTGGTGGAGCCGGGTGCGTTCCTCGCGGGGTATGGTGCCGCGCAGGCGGTGCCAGGGCCGCTGTTCACCTTCGCCGCGTTTCTCGGAGCGGTCACCACGGGCGGCCCGAGTGGGCTGCTCGGCGCATCCATTGCGCTGCTCGCGATCTTTCTGCCGTCTGCGCTGCTCGTGATGGGGGTGCTGCCCTTCTGGGAGCGGTTGCGTCGTGCGCCGAGAGTGCAGCGTGTGCTGACGGGCGTGAACTCCGGAGTCGTCGGGCTGCTCGCCGCCGCGCTGTACGACCCCGTATTCACCGCGGGTGTCACGAACGCCGCATCACTCGTCGTCGCGGCACTCGCGTTTGTCGCACTCACGTCCTGGAAAACACCGGCATGGGCGGTAGTGCTCGGGGCCGCAGGAGCCGGGGCATTGCTGCTCTGAAAGCGCTACGCGGATACTCAGACGAGGCTGGCCTACAATGCGAGAAGCGTGCCCGCCTGGGAGGATTGAAGCATGAGCCGTTTTTCATCTCTGGTCAGGGCATATCCACTCGTGATCGCAACACTGTTGGTGGCTATGATCGGGTTGGTTCTTTTAGCGACTCCGGCCATTGAGTCGGCCAGCTGGATTGTGGGTGCGTATGCGCTCGTGATTGCCGGGTGGGAGGCGGTCGGGATGATCCGGCAGCTCATCCGAGGGCACGCCGGGCTCGACATTCTTGCGGTGACGGCAATCACCGCTGCAGTGCTCGTTGGGGAGCCGTGGGCGGCGCTCGTGGTGGTGCTGATGCTCACCGGCGGGGCGGCCCTCGAAGATTACGCTGAGAACCGTTCGAAGCGGGAACTGACCGCGCTGCTGCGTAAGGCACCCCAGCAGGCCACGCGCATCCTCGCCCCAAGCGCACCCGGCGCGGACATGCACGGGCATACTGCCGAGGTCACGACCGAGGACATACCGGTCGAAGAAGTCGAGGTGGGTGATCTGTTGTTGGTGCGGCCGGGTGCACTCGTGCCTGTGGACTCGATCCTCGTCTCCGAGCACGCCGTGTTCGATGAGTCGTCATTGACCGGTGAAAGTCTGCCCGTTGAGCGTGACGCGGGAGAGAAAGTGTCGAGCGGTGCGGTGAATGGACAAGCCGCAGTCACCATGCGGGCTGCGGCTCCGGCCGCCGAGAGCGAGTATCAGCAGATTGTTCGGCTCGTCGAACAAGCCGCGGGGAGCAAAGCCAAAGTCGTGCGGCTCGCAGATCGGTACGCGGTGCCGTTCACAGTGCTCGCGCTCGTGATCGCCGGGATCGCGTGGGCGGTCAGTGGAGAGGCTGTCCGGTTTGCCGAGGTGCTGGTGGTGGCGACCCCATGCCCGCTGCTGATCGCCGCGCCGGTCGCGTTTCTCGGTGGCATGAGCCGTGCCGCGAGGTTCGGGCTGATCGTCAAGGGCGGCGGCACCCTCGAACAGCTTTCACGAGCCCGCTCGGCGGCATTCGATAAGACCGGCACCATCACTACCGGCAAGCCAGTGCTCGAACGCCTTCTGCCCGCCGACCGCGCCAGCGAAGACGAGCTGCTGCGTTTCGCAGCCTCAGCGGAGGTGTACTCCTCTCACGTGCTTGCGGACTCCGTCGTGCAGGCCGCGAAACAGCACGGCTTGTCGCTCGTCGAAGCCGAACATGCCGAGGAGATCGCGACAAACGGAGTCGCGGCTGTGTTCCGCACTCCTGACGCACCTGAGGCAGTGACGGTTCGTGTCGGCAAGCCCTCCTGGGTGCGCCACTCCGCGCCGGACCTCGTGCTGGCAGACCTTGCTCCAGGGGAACTCGCAATCTACGTCTCAGTCGATGGCCGTTTCGCCGGAGCCATCGTCATGCGCGACCAAGTGCGCGAAGAAGCAGCCCAGGCTCTCCGTCAGCTGAGCGCACTCGGTATCGAGCGTACGCTCATGGTCACCGGAGACGTTGCAGCCACCGCCGAACCCATCGCGCGGCGCCTTGGAATCAGCGAGGTGCACGCGGAGTGCCGCCCCGGCGACAAAGTTCGCATTGTCAGTAGCGTGCAGCCCCGCCCGCTCATCATGGTCGGTGACGGCCTCAACGATGCCCCGGTGCTCGCTGCTGCGGATATTGGCTTCGCAATGGGGGCGCGCGGTGCAACCGCAGCATCGGAGTCTGCGGACATCGTGAACCGCTACGACACGCTCTCGGCCCTGCCGCGCGCGGTGAGCATCGGCAAGGACACCGTGCGGATCGCACTGCAAAGCATCTGGCTCGGCATCATCATCAGCGTCGGCCTCATGCTCATCGCCGCCTTCGGGTTCCTCCCAGCACTCCTCGGCGCGTGGCTGCAAGAAGTCGTTGACCTGGTGGCCATCCTCGGCGCACTCCGTGCAGTCGGCCCACGATCTGAGCGAATCACACGATCATCACCAGTCGCATCGACGGAACAACTTCACTTCAGCACGACCCAAGACAGGAAATGAACAATATGGCATCCGACTCAAGCACCACGCCGCATCCCGGCGAAGCCCACCTGCAGAACGTGGGCCAACGTTTGAACTGGCTACGTGCAGGGGTGCTCGGCGCAAACGACGGCATCGTCTCTACCGCGGGTGTCGTCGTCGGTGTCGCTGCCGCTACACCAAACAACGTACTGGCAATCGCGACGGCCGGTATCGCCGCCGTAGTTGCCGGGGCGTTCTCAATGGCTGGCGGAGAGTATGTTTCGGTGAGCACCCAACGCGACACAGAGAAAGCGCTCATCGCAAAAGAACGGTGGGAGCTCGAAACCATGCCCGAGGAGGAGCTTGAAGAACTCACCGAGCTCTATCGACAGCGGGGCCTCTCAGATGACCTCGCACATCAGGTCGCGGTGCAGCTTACCGAGACGGACGCTCTCGCCGCTCACGCAGAGGTCGAACTCGGAATCGACCATGAAGAGTTCACAAGCCCGTGGGCAGCCGCCGTGTCATCGTTCATTGCGTTCGCCGTTGGAGCGCTGATCCCACTCATCATGATCTTGCTCCCCGTCGGCGGACACCGAGTTTGGATCGCAGCCATCGCAGTTGTGATCGGCCTCTTCCTCACCGGTTGGATCAGCGCTGCGCTCGGTGGCGCGCCGCGCGGTCGCGCAATTCTCCGGAACGTGGTCATGGGCTCAGCGACCATGATCGCCACATACGCCATTGGGGCACTCTTTGGCGTGGCCATCGGATAGGCCGCTTCTCGTGATCCGGCCCGATTTCATGTGCTAACTCATGTGCTACCGACGCTGCTAGGTTGTGAATCGCGGTGCAGTTATCCACAGGTGGGCCTCGCAGAAACCGCGGAATCATGCGGCAGAAAGCCGATTCACGATTTCGTGTGCGAGGGGGAACGGATCAGTTCAAGTCCCCCCTCGCGCACCGTCTTCGGAATGCGATTCGGGCGCACCCATCAACGAGGCAGCGGGGTCACTTTTCGCGCGTGTCGCGGGTTCGACACGCACGGAAAGTGACCCCGCTCGCAGTTGGGGCGAGGAGGGCGACGGCTAGTCGGCGGCGCGGCGGCGCGACTGCAGCGCGATGGCGGCTCCGCCGACGAGCATCAGCGCAAGCGCCGCGGTGGTGGCCGCGATCGCCGATTCGCCTCCCGTTTCGGCGAGCTTCGCACCCGACGGCACGGGACGTGCCGATGCGTCGGCTCCTGCGACTGCTCCAGCACCGGCATCCACCGCTCCGGCCGCCGAACCCTCAGCGCTGCCGCCTGCGCTGCCAGCGCTGCCAGCGCCCGTGCCGCCGCCGGCGGCCGCGGCCGGCTCGATCCGCACCTCCGCTGCACCGACCTCGGCTCCGTTCCAGAGCAGCACGACGCGGTGCGCACCAGCGCCGACCGCCGCCGGAAGCGTTGCGGTGGTCGTGAAGGCGCCCGTCGCATCGGTCGTCACCTCGGCGAGCGGGATGGGCTCCGAGTGCAGTTCGAGCGCGTACCCCGGGGTCGACGGCGCGAAGCCGCTTCCGCGCACGGAGATCGTTCCGCCGGCTCGCAGATCGCCGCTCACAGCGAGGTCGCCGAACACGGTCCCGGGATCCACCGGCGGCTCCTCTCCCCCGGGCTGCTCGCTCCCGGGCTCCTCGCTCCCGGGCTCCTCGCCGCCGGGAGCCAACTGCGCCTTGTAGGCCATGGCGTAGGCGAGCTTGCCGGGCTTCTCCTCGTCGTACGAGCGCGAGAGCTTGTTCCACTCCCCCTTCGTCTCCGCCTTGCCGTCGTTCCACTCCGCCAGCACTCCGAGATCAGCGGCCGTGAACCCTCCCGCGATCGGCGTCGCCGGCTCGAGCGCGACCTGGGCTTCCGAGAGTGCGCGCACGGTCGCGAGGTAGCTATCGCGATCATTCGCGTCCCACGCCTCCAGATCGATGGGCTGCGTGTCGCGCACCCAGGCGCCCCAGTAGAACTCCAGGAACGGGATGCTGCCCGCTTCGAAGCCGATGTCGCGAGTGAAGTACATCAGGCTTCGGTAGGGGTTGTCCGCGAGTCGGTCGAGTCCGACGCGTGCGGGAAGGGCTTCGGGAGTGATCGGCGTTCCGTCGGCCAGCTCGAGCCACGTCCACTGATTGGCCATCATCGTCTGCCAGAACTGCTCGGGAGACAGGTCGCTGAGATTCGCCGCGACGCGCAACCGCACGTGCAGGTCGAGCCCGCCATCGGGCGTCTCGGCGAACGAGGTGAGCGTGTGGTGCCCGTCGGTCAGGTAGAGCTCCCCTTCGGGGCCGATCACGACGGTCTTCATCTCGGCGATGCTTTCCGCGGTCTCGCCGCCGACCGGCAGCTCGCAGGTGAAGGAGGCGGGATCGTGCAGGGTCGCATCGGGTTCCGCCGCGATCGCGTCCAGCTGCCCGTTCGCCTCGCACCAGTCGCCGAACCGCTTGTTCACGGCGTCCTTGCCGAGCTCGGAGTAGCGGCCGAGCTTGTAGTAGATCTGGTCGTACCCGACGGCGGGCTGCGTCGGGTGCACGTCGCCGATGCGCACATCGATCAGCTCGTCGACCTGTGCGTCGATGTAGCGAGCGTCGTCAGTCGTCGCCGAGGCGCCGTCGGTGTTCTGCGGCGCTGCTTCAGCCTGCGGCAGCGCCGCGACGGGCGTCGCAGCACCGAGGGCGAGTGGCGCCGCGAGCAGTGCGGCGGCGAGGCCGAGCGCAACGAACCGGGCGCGAGGGCGGTGCTCGGATGGTGTCGAAGTGAGGTGCACGGATGCCTTCCTGATCGGGCTGTGCGCGGGCGTAGATCGACGCGCCCAGCGGTGTTCGAGGCGACGCGGCCGGGTACGGCGGCGCAGGCCTCGACCATCCTCCTGAACTCGGATGAACGGGCCGTTGCCGGGGCGCATCCCGCTCGTGAACGCTCCGAACGGAACCGCGCGTGTTTGGTCGACGCCTCTCGGTGCTGTTACAGTTCCCCTGTTTCCACAACTCGAACCGAAGCGAGGTGAGCCCGATGTCCAGTGACAGTTGCAGTCATCAGCCGGGCCCCGCGCTCGTTTCGTCGCTCGCCCGCTAGCGGTCGTCACTTCGTCCCAGCGCGTTCGCCCGGCTCAGCACGTTCGCACGTATCTCCGGCGCTCACCGTTGCGCCGACCGAGCCGCGCCTCAGGGGCGCATGCGAGGAGACCCGCTATGACCACTCAGCAGATCCCGATCATCGACGCCTCGTTCGACGGCATCCTGCAGCATCTCGCCGCGAGCGACCTTCCCGCGCTCACGCGCGACCTCGCGCCCTTCACGTCCACTGAGCTCGTGCCGCTGTTCGAACGGCTCGACCTTCGGCAGCGCGCCGTGCTCTTCCGGTTGCTCTCGAAGCAGCGCGCCATGGAACTCTTCGAAGCACTGCCGCCAACGCTGCAGAGCGACCTGCTCGCCGGATTGCAGCGAGCAGAGGTGAGTCGCCTCTTCGCGGAACTCGACCCCGACGACCGGCTCTGGCTGCTGGACGAGGTGCCCTCGGTGCTCGCGACGCAGATGCTCCGCGGACTTCCTGAGGAGGATCGCCTCCAGACCGCCGCACTGCTCGGATATCCGCAGGGCAGCGTCGGGCGACGGATGACGCCCGAGTACGTGTCCACTCGCGCATCGCTGTCGGTCGGGCAGACGCTCGAGCGGGTGCAGGCGCACATCGATGACGCCGAGACCGTCTACACGATTCCGGTGCTCGATGCCACGCGCGTCGTGGTCGGCATCGTCAGCCTGCGCGAGCTGCTGGCCGCCCGAGCCGACGACGCGATCGACGCGCTCATGCAGCCCGCGCACACCGCACAGGCCACGGAGATCGACGAACTCGCCGCCCGACGTTGCGCTGATCTCGCGCTGCTGGCGCTGCCGATCGTCGACAGCGAGGACCGGCTGGTCGGCATGCTGACGATCGACGATGCGATCCGCATCCTCGAGCACGTCGAGAGCGAAGACGCCGCGCGCCAGGGCGGATCGGAGCCGTTGCGCCGCCCGTACCTGTCGACTCCGGTGCGCACACTCGTGCGCTCGCGCGTCGTGTGGCTGCTCGTGCTCGCCGTCGGCGCGACGCTCACCGTGCAGGTGCTCGAGATCTTCGAGGCGACGATCGAGCAGGTGACCGTGCTCGCACTCTTCGTCCCACTGCTGATCGGCACCGGCGGCAACACGGGCAATCAGGCGGCCACCACCGTCACCCGCGCCCTCGCGCTCGGAGACGTACGACCGCGCGACATCCTTCGCGTGCTCGCTCGCGAATTCCGCACGGGGGCGCTGCTCGGGCTGCTGCTGGGATCGCTCGGGTTCGGGATCGCCGGAGCGCTCTACTCGTTCCCGATCGGGGCCGTCATCGGTCTCACGCTGCTCGCGGTGTGCACGGTCGCCGCCGTCGTCGGCGGATGCATGCCGCTGCTCGCCCGGGCCGTGCGCGTCGACCCCGCGGTCTTCTCGAACCCGTTCATCTCGACATTCGTCGATGCGACGGGGCTGCTGGTCTACTTCGGGATCGCGTCGGCCGTGCTCGGGCTGTGACCGAACCGAGCCCCCACCCGGTGCGCGCGATTCCGATGGGGAATCGGCGCGCGGGCGGGGGCTCGGCACGACGCCTCGCCCCTACCAGCCTTCGGCGAGTACGCGGTCGAGCGCGGCGAGCATCGCGTCAGCGCTTTCGGCGGTGAGGCACAGCGGCGGCTTGACCTTGAGCACGTTCGAGCGCTCGGAGGTGGTGAGCACGATCACGCCGAGCTCTTTGAGTCGCTCGCAGATGGCCGCCGCCTCGGCGGTCGCGGGTTCCAGGCTCTGCCGGTCGCGCACGAGCTCCACGCCGAGGTAGAGCCCCTCGCCGTGGATCGGCCCGACGATCTCGTGGCGCTCGGCGAGCGCGCGGAAGCCCTCGGCGAGACGCGATCCGACCTCGAGCGCGTTCTGCTGGAGCCCCTCCTGCTCCATTGCGTCGAGCACCGCGATGCCGACGCGGCAGCTCAGCGGATTGCCGCCGGCGGAGGAGAAGAACTGCCCCTGCGTCGCGAGCGCGTCGGCGATCCGCTTCGATGTGATGACGCCGCCGATCGGGAACCCGTTGCCCATCGGCTTCGCGATCGTGATGATGTCGGGCGTCACGCCCGACTGCTCGAATCCCCAGAAGCTCGAGCCCATGCGCCCGAATCCTACCTGCACCTCGTCGGCGATGCAGAGTCCGCCCGCGGCGCGCACCCGCGCGTAGACGTCGGCGAGGTAGCCGTCTGGGAGCAGCACGCCGCCCGCGTTGCCGAGTACCGATTCGCAGATGAACGCGGCCGGGTCTCGCCCCTCCGCCGCAAGGCGCTCGAGGTCGGCCCCGAGGTCCGCCGCGTACTTCGCCCCGGTCCCCTCGCCCCGATGCGTTCCGCGGAAGCGATTCGGCACGTCGGCGACGTGCACCCAGTCGGGGCGGTTCTCGAGTGCATACGGGTTGTCATACGCACTCGTGGTCACCGCGTCCGACGCCATGGTCCAGCCGTGATAGGCCTCGCGCAGCGCAACGACCGTCTTGCGCCCCGTCGCGGCCTGGGCCAGCCGCAGGGCGAGGTCGACGGCTTCGGATCCGCTGTTCACGAGCAGCACGGTGTCGAGCGCCGACCCGTCGGGCAGCAGCGCGAGCAGGCGCTCGCTGTACTCCGCCAGCTCCCGGTAGAGGAAGCGCGAGTTCGTATTGAGGAGGCGGATCTGCCGGTTCACCGCGTCTGCGACGCCCGGGTGGCCGTGACCGAGCCCGGTGACGTTGTTCACCATGTCGATGTAGGCACGACCGGTCGTGTCGATCAAGTGGTGGCGCCAGCCCCGCTCGATCTGCATCGGGCGCTCGTAGTACCGCTCCTGGGCGCTCGCGAAGATCTCGGATCGCCGAGCGAGTTCATCGGCCGACTCGTCGCGCTCCTCGAGGCGCGGCAGCCCGAGCAGCGTCGCCGGGTCCTGCGTGAGCCGGCGCCATGCCGGCACTCGCTCCGGGGTGATGAGCGGGGCTCGACCGGGCTCCGGTTCGGCGACGGCGACGATCGGAGCTTCGTCGCCCTCCAATGCGTCTCCACGGATCAGCGTCACCGAGAGTGCTCGAGGATCGGCCGAGGCCGCGACCCGTGCGACGGGCGATCCGGCGGCGACCACCGATCCGTGCTCGAGGTCGGAGTCCACGCCGTCGATCGCGAGGTTCCACCCGCCTTCCAGTTCGAGCAGCACGCCCTGGCCCGTCGAGAGGGCGACCGCAGCGGAGACCGGTGCGGCGATCTCCAGAGCATCCCCGGGGGCGAGGTGGATCTCGGTCGCAATCGGCCAGGTCGCGCTCGCGGACTGCGCGTCGACCTCCGTGCGGGTGAGGCGGAAGACGCCGTACGGCACGACCGCGGCGGCGTGCCCCGTGTCGAGCGCGTCCCGCACGAGCTGCGTCTCGGCGTCCTGCTCGAGCCAGACGCCCGACGCGAGCGCGTCGGATTCGACACCGGGATCGAGCACCGTCACCCGTCCGGTCAGCCCGGGGAGGAGCGAGCGCAGGGGCTCGGTGGTGACCGACGGTGGTACCGCGACGAGTCGAAGCTCGGCGCCGACGGGAACGCCCTGGAACCCGAGCCGCGCGAGCACCTGCTCGGTCGCCTCGATGAGGGGCACGGCTGTGGCCGCGTCGAAGATCGCCAGCTCGCCGGCGACCCGGTCGCGCGCGTACGCGTTGTCGCCGTCGATCTCGAGCTGCCTCGACCCGCTGGCGACCAGCAGCGCCGCCCGGAGTACGATCAACGGCCATACGGCTCGGGCCTCGGAGGCGGAGAGCGGGGCGTCGCGGTGGAAGGCGGCGATCGTGTCGAGTACGCGCAACGGGCGCTCGGGCTCGTGCTGCAGCAGCGAGCCGGCCGTCACCGCGAGCTCCGCGACACGCCACCCGTAGGAGAGGTCGCCCAGGTCGAGCACGGTCTGCGGATGCACGCGTGCGTCGGCACCCCGCACGCCCATCACGTTGTCGTCGGTCAGGTCGCCGTGGATGGCCTGCACCGGAAGCGCGTCGGCCAGTGGTGCCAGGGCGGCATCGGCGGTATGCGCCGCGCGCAGCACCCGGTCTCGCAGATCCTCGTCTGCGATCGAGCCGGCGAGCCGCGCGGTCTCGTCGAACGCGACACGCATATCCCACATGTGAGCGCGATCGAGGCCGGGGTGCGCGAGGCCCGCGAGCGCATTCGCCGATGCCGCGGACAACGTGCCGAAGGTCTCGAGCACCGCGGGCGCGAAATACCCGAGGTCGACCATCGGCTCGCCCGCTGCGAACTCGCTGCGGCGCACGGCGAACCCCCGCCACCGCTGCGTCAACCTCCCGTCGAGCCCCGGCAGCACGGCCGCCGCCGAGACACCCGCTTCGCGGTACGCGTCGAGAGCCGCGTGCTGCGCCTCGCGCGCGTCGTCGGCGAAAACCGGGTTGTCGATGCGCAGCACGCTGCGCGTCCCATCCGCAGCGGTCAGCGCGAAGTTGCGATCCTGGTTGCTTCCGAGCTCGGTGGCGGAGACCTCCAAACCGTAGCAGTCGCGGGCGATCGTTCGGGCGTCGGCCTCGGTCACTTCCGGGCGCACCAATCCACCCGGTGAAGCGTCACTCATCGTGATCTCCATCTCTGATGTCGAAGTGATGTCACTCGTGTGTTGGGTGCCGCGTCGCGCCCGCGGCGATGCATCAGCCGGGGTCGGGGCACTCGGGCTCGGGCCATGGGGCCGCACAAGCCGACGTCTGAAGTCGCGCTCGTCAGCCTGCGAGCGCGCGAATCGCTGGAGCGAGAGCGGTGAAGGCGCGCGTACGGTGCGACGCGGCGTCCTTCTCGGCGGCCGTCAGTTCAGCCGCCGAGCGGGACTCGCCCTCCGGCCGGAAGATCGGATCGTAGCCGAACCCCTGCTCCCCTGCGGGCTCGCGGAGCACACGCCCCGGCCACACCCCGAGTTCGCACACGTCGCCCTCCCGCGAGTCGCCCGGCAGGGCGAGGGCCGCCGCGCAGACGAACCCGGCATCGCGGTGATCGTCGCCCACGTCGGTCAGCTGCCAGAGCAGCAACTCGACGTTCGCACGGTCGTCGCGGGCCGGGCCGCTCCACCGGGCGGAGAAGATGCCCGGGCTGCCGCCGAGCACGTCGACTGCGATGCCGGAATCGTCGGCGATCGCCGGCAGCCCGGTGTGGGCAGCAGCAGCGCGCGCTTTGATGAACGCGTTCTCCTCGAAGCTCAGCCCGTTCTCGACCGGCTCGGGCCCGTCATAGCCGATCAGTTCGACGCCCGGGATGAGCGGACCGAGAATGCGCCGGAGCTCTTCGAGCTTGTGCGCGTTGTGAGACGCGAGTACCACCGTGGTCATGATCAGCGGCCCTCCCCGAGTACGGTGCGCTGCAGCGCGGCGAGTTCCGCAGTGCTCACGAGCGCGAGATCGAGCAGCGCATCGAGTTCGGCGCGTGCGAAGGGCGCAGCCTCCGCCGTGCCCTGCACCTCGACGAAGTCGCCCGAGCCCGTCACCACGACGTTCATGTCGGTCTCGGCGCGCGAGTCCTCCACGTACGCGAGATCGGTGAGCGGTACCCCGTCGACGATGCCGACGGAGATCGCGGCGACGCTATCGGTGAGGGGCTTCGCCTTCTTCGCGATGAACCCGCGCTCGCGAGCCCAGTCCAGAGCATCGACGAGAGCGACGTAGGCGCCGGTGATCGACGCGGTGCGTGTTCCGCCATCGGCCTGGAGCACATCGCAGTCGATGACGATCGTGTTCTCGCCGAGCGCCTTCGTGTCGATGACCGCGCGGAGGCTGCGGCCGATCAGGCGCGAGATCTCGTGCGTGCGCCCGCCGACCTTCCCCTTGATCGATTCGCGCTGCATGCGCTCATTGGTCGACCGGGGCAGCATCGAGTACTCGGCGGTGACCCAACCGGTGCCCTTGCCGGTGAGCCACCGCGGCACCCCGGGGGTGAACGACGCGGTGCAGAGCACCTTGGTGTTCCCGAAGGAGATGAGCGCGCTGCCCTCGGCCTGGGCGCTCCACCCGCGTTCGATCGCGACCGGCCGGGTCTGCTGCGGGGTGCGCCCGTCGGCGCGAAGGGTCTCGGTCATTCGGATCTCCAGAGGTTGCGGCGGTTCAGGTCTGCGGAGGCACGGAGAGTGCGCGTCAGTTGGGAAGGCGGATCGCGCCGGTCTCGAGGTGGTCGACGGCGTCGATGCCGATCCCGAGCATGCGGCGCGCCAGGTCGACGAATCCCGCAGTGTCCGGGCCGGTGGCCTCATAGCGCAGCTCCGGCTCCGCGGCGCCGGGCGGGCGGAGCAGCTGCAGCTCGGTGAGCACCTGGAACACCGCATTCGCCGTCTCGATATCACTCGACACGAGGGCGACGTCGGGGCCGACCACCTGTCGGATCGCCCCCCGCAGGAACGGATAGTGCGTGCATCCGAGCACCAGCGTGTCGATGCCCTCGGCCACGAGCGGAGCGAGGTACTGTCTGGCCACCTCGTGCACGACCGGCCCGCTGGTCTCACCGGCCTCGACGAGGTCGACGAACCGCGGGCAGGCGGCGGAGCTCAGCGTGATCTCCGGGCGCATGGCGAACAGATCATCGTAGGCGCGCGATTGGATGGTGCCCTGCGTGCCGATCAGGCCGACGCGACGATTCCGAGTGATCGACGCCGCACTGCGCACCGTGGGCCCGATGACCTCGACGACCGGCACGTCGTAGCGCTCCCGGGCGTCGCGGAGCACCGCGGCAGAAGCGGTGTTGCAGGCGATCACGAGCATCTTCACGCCCTGCTCGACAAGACCATCGAGGATCTCGAGCGCGAAGCGCCGCACCTCGGCGATCGGGCGGGGCCCGTATGGCGTGCGCGCCGTATCGCCGACGTAGATCATCGACTCACCGGGCAACTGGTCTCGGATCGCACGCGCCACGGTCAAACCGCCGACTCCGGAGTCGAACACTCCGATGGGGGCGAACGCGTCGGGCTGCTGCGAACTCACGCCTCCAGACTAGCGGAGCCGACTGCGGAGAGCTTGATCCACGTGTGCCGGTGCAGTTCGGTGAGGCCGCGCGCCGCGATGCCCGCGAAATGCGCTTTCGCCCCGTATCCCTTGTTCGACGCCCAGGCGTATTCGGGATGCGCCTCGTCGGCCTCTCGCATCAGCGCATCGCGCGCGACCTTCGCCCGCACCGAAGCGGCGGCCACGCTCGCGCACGCGCGATCCGCCCCCACGCGGGTGCGAACATCGAGCGGCGCGCGCAGTGCGGCCGAAAGCCAATCGTGCGCGCCATCGAGCAGGATCACCGAGTGCTCGACCGGCACCCCCGCCGCCCGGAGCTCGAGCAGTGCGCGGCGGGCCGCCTGACCGAGCATGGTCGTAATGCCGTGGGTGTCGATCTCCTCGGCGCTCGCGAAGCCGACGGCGCCGGCTCCCCAGGAATGCACCAGGGGCGCGACCAGATCGCGCCGCTTCTCGCTCAACAGTTTCGAGTCGCGCAGCCCGTCGGGAAACGCGTCCGTACCCGCGGTGACCGCGTGCACCCCGACCGCGACGGGGCCCGCGATCGCACCGCGGCCCACCTCGTCGACGCCGATGACGATGCGCGCCCCCGTGTCGAAGAACTCGCGCTCGACATCGAGAGTCGGGTCCTTCGCGAGCGGGTCCGCTGCGACCGGCACGGGTCAGTCGCCCTTCGCGGCGTCGACGCCGGTGAACGTCCCCTCGGGTGTGCCGAGCCAGGTGAAGCGATTGAGCGGCCAATTCAGCACGAACGCACGCCCGACCACTTCGTCCTCGGGCACGAAACCCTTGCCCGGCTGATCCTGGTTGTAGCGCGAATCCTTGCTCTGATACCGGTTGTCGCCCATGACCCAGAGAGAGTTCTCGGGCACGGTCACATCGAAGTCGATCGCCGAAGCACGGGTCTCTCCCGGGGGGATCACGACGTACGGCTCGTCGATGGGCACCCCGTTCACCATGACGCGCCCCTGCGCGTCGCAGCACTCCACCCGGTCCCCGCCGACACCGATGACCCGCTTCACCACGTACTCGTTGCTCGTGTCGGCGGCGAGCCCGACCGCCTGGAGCACCCGCTCGAACCCGCGGGGCGGCTCCGTGCCGCGCGGGTACAACCACCCGCCCGGATCCTTGAAGACGACGATGTCGCCGCGCTGCACATCGATGAGGTCGGGCACCAGCTGATTCACCAGGATGCGGTCATCGATCTGGAGCGTGTTCTCCATCGACTCCGAGGGGATGAAGAAGCTCCGCACGAGGAACGTCTTCAACAGGAAGGAGACGAGGAAGGCCACCACCAGGATGACGAGCAGGTCTCGAAGGAACCCGAGCACGCCGCCTCGACGCGTCCGCTGCGGAGAGGTCGTTGCCTCGGCTTCACTCATATGGGTTCCCCTGTCGGTGGGAGCGGTACTGCGATGGATCTGACGCTCCGGGCCCCACCTGCCCGGTGAGACACTTCAGGCTCCCACCCTATTCCAGAGGGGAGCCTGAGAGCGGTGCGGGCGCGTGCGAAACGGCCCCGGAGACGAGCGACTAGCGGTCGCGCTTCTCCTTGATCTTCGCCTTCTTGCCGGTGAGGCCGCGCAGGTAGTAGAGCTTCGCACGACGCACGTCGCCACGGCTGACGACCTCGATCTTCTCGATCGCGGGCGAGTGCACCGGGAACTTGCGCTCCACGCCCACCTGGAAGCTGATCTTGCGCACGGTGAAGGTCTCGCGAACGCCCTCGCCGTGGCGGGAGATCACGACGCCCTGGAACACCTGGACACGCGAGCGGTTGCCCTCGACGATGTTCACGTGCACCTTGACGGTGTCGCCTGCGCGGAATTCGGGGATGTCGCTCTTGAGCGACGCGGCATCGACCAGGTCGAGCTTCTGCATGATTGTCTACTCTCTGCGCCCGCCGCAAGTCGGGAACGCGGATATCGATAAAGTACTGAGGTGTTCGGCTCACGGACTGTGCGGACCCTCGCGGCAGTACCGCACCGTGGCACAAGGATCAATTATGTCACACTTCTGCCGCACGTCGAACGAGCGGTGCTACCGGGACTCGCGATCCTCTGCGAGTCGACCGACCACCCGGTGGCGCGCAACCACGAATGCGCCATTGCGTCCCACCTCGACGAGATCGAGATCGAGACGACGCGGCAGGAGGGGGCGCCCCGCGCCGAGCACCACGGGCGCGATGGAGGTGACCACCTCGTCGAGCGCATCGATGTCGGCGAACTGACCTGCGAGATCGCCGCCACCGACGATCCAGAGATCCTTCCCGCCCGTCGCGTCGCGCAGCTCCTCGCGCAGGGACGCGACCTCGCCGCGACGGAAGCGGATGTCGGCCGACCCTCCCGCGGCCGTGCCCGTCGGCAATGCCAGCTCACGATGCGAGAGCACGAACGCGGGCAGTTCGTAGCTCCACACGCCCTGCTCGTGATCGAGCACCCACTCGTACGTCGTCGACCCCATGACGAGTGCGCCGACGCCGCCGATGAACTCCTCGTAATCGCCGACGCCGCCCGACTCCTGGGGCTGCCGCAGCAGCCAGTCGAGCGAATCGTCGGGATCGGCGATGAAGCCGTCGAGTGTCGTAGCGGTGTAGTACACGGTACGGGTCATGCTGATCTCCTTCGATCGTCGCCGGGGGCTGCATGAACGGCCAGAAATGGCCGTTCACCTGACTGCGTCAGGTCTGGCAGCCACGCGCGCGCACTTCGCAGCGCGCTGCACCGGCGCCGAGACGGCGCCGGGGGCTGCATGAACGGCCAGAAATGGCCGTTCACCTGACTGCGTCAGGTCTGGCAGCCCGGGCACCAGTACAGTTTGCGGGCGCCGAACTCCTCCAGCGCGATGTTCGTGCCGCAGCGCTTGCAGGGCGTGCCCTCGAGTTTGTAGACGGAGTGGCGCTCATCCCGGTCGACGAGTGCGCGCCGGTACTCCTCGCCGCTCAGGCCATCGATGGTCATCATCTGGCCCACCGTGATGCCGATCTCCAGCAGGTGCGCCCAATCGTCCCACAGCGCCTCGAGCACCGTGCGGTCGATCGTGTTCGCCGGGGTGTGCGGATTCAGGTGCGCCCGGAAGAGCATCTCCGCTCGATACACATTGCCGATTCCGGCGATCACAGACTGATCCATGAGCACGAGGCCGATGGGCGTTCGCTTGCGCAGCGCGCGCTCGACGAAGCGATCCCGCTCAGCCGGCGTATTGGCATTCGCAGGGTCGGGCCCGAGCTTCCGAATCACCGCATCGACCTCGGCGGGCGTGAGCACCTCGCACGCGGTCGGACCGCGCAGGTCGGCGCAGACGAGGTCGTTCAGCAGCCGCACGCGCACCTGCCCGACGGGTTCGGGAGGGAACACGGTGGGAGCCGCCGTCTCGCGGTCGGTCTCGGCCATGCGCACCCGGGTGCGGCGCGGGGCGCCGATCGACGTCACCGAGTCCTCGCCGTCGCGGTCGAGCGGCCGGGCGCTGTCGGGCCGAGAGTACTCGCCCGTCTGGCCCAGCTTCGTGCGCCCCGGCGTCTGACCGTGAATCTGGATCGACGGGTCGATGCGCACGTCTCCCGCGAAATCCCACGCACCGTAGATGCCGAGATGCACGCGCAGCCAGCGGTCGTCGGCGAACTCCAGGAACATCTGCTTGCCGACGGCTCTCGCGTCGAGCATCTGCCGCCCGCTGAGCAGCGCCGCTCCCTGAGCGAACCGACCCTGCGGGCTGGTCACCTCGGGAGCGGTGCCGACGAAGTTCACCGCGAACTGACGAGCGATGCGATGAACGCTGTGCCCCTCGGGCATCAGAGGCTGTCGACGTGCTTGCCGTTGATCGCTCCGGTGCGCTCGTACTCGCCGAGCTGCGCGATCCGGCGCACGTGGCGCTCCTCGCCCGTGAACGGTGTATCGATGAACAGCTCGATGAAGCGGATCGCATCAGCGACCTCGTGCTGCCGCGCACCGATGGAGATGACGTTCGCATTGTTGTGCTCGCGAGCGAGCGTCGCAGTGGAGTCGTTCCACACCAGCGCGGCGCGAATACCCGCGACCTTGTTGGCCGCCATCTGCTCGCCGTTACCCGATCCGCCGAAGACGACACCGAGGGCTTCGACCCCGTCGCGCTCATCGCGCGCGACGCCGAGCGCCGCATTGATGCAGAACGACGGGTAGTCGTCGAGGGCATCGTATTCGGCGGGCCCGTGGTCGATGACCTGGTGCCCCTGAGCGCGCAGATGATCCTGCAGCTGCTGACTGAATTCGAGTCCGGCGTGATCGGTGGCGACGTGAATGCGCATGGTCTCGATCCTATCGCTGCACGGGGTCAGAACTGCGGATCGGCGGTGCGGCCGCGCTTCAGCTCGTAAAAGCCGGGCACGCTCGCCGCCGCGACGATCCCGTCCCAGAGCTGCAGCGCCTGATCGCCCTGCGGCGCCGGGGTGACGACGGGCCCGAAGAACGCCACTCCGTCCACGGAGATCACGGGCACTCCGACGTCGGGCCCGGCGATCTTCAGCGCGTGCGCCGAGTTCTCTCGCAGCTCCGCATCGTACTGCTCATCGTCAGCGGCTGCGGCGAGCGCGGGGTCGAGCTGCACTGCTCGGAGCGCGTCGGAGAGGAGCCCATCGAAGTCGTCTCTTCCGCCGGGGTGGATCGCGGTTCCGAGTGCGGTGTACAGCTCGCCGACGACGCTGGAGGGGTGCTCGCGACCCGCGGCCACCGCCACGCGGCCCAGCCGGTGCCCCTGCCGCATGCCCTCCTCGTGGTCGCCGACGTCGTTGCCCTCGTTGATGATCTTGAGGCTGACGGGGTGCCACACGACCTCGAACCCCCGCGCTTCCGCGACGGTCGCCACCCAGCGACTGGTCATCCAGCACCACGGGCAGATCGGATCGAACCAGAACTCGACGGACGGCTGTGCGGAGGCGCTGGAATCGATGCTCATGCGGCTCAGCCTACTCTTCAGGCGCCCGGCACCGGGAAGAGCGCTTCGATCCGCTCGCGCTGGGAGTCATCGGGTCGCCACCGCTTCCCCGCAAGCGCATTCTGTCGCGCCTGATCAGGGGTCGACGCTCCCGCGATCACGCTGGAGACCGGTTCGTGATCGAGCAGCCATCCGAATGTCGCCTCCAGCATGGTGACGCCCCAATCCGCGCAGTGCGCCCGATACGCATCGAGCGCGTCCCAGTCCGCGTTCTCGGCGACGTGCGGGCGCTGCCGCATGATGCGGGTGTCCTCGGGGAAGCGATCGCGAGCGAACTTGCCCGTGAGCAGGCCGTTGGCGAGGGGGAAGAACGGAAGGAATCCGAGCCCGAGATCGCGGGCCGCCGGCACCTCCGCACGATCCGCCTCCCGCTGCACCAGACTGAGCTCGTTCTGCGCCGACACGAACGCGGTCGTGCCGGCCTCGTCCGCTGCGCGCGCCGCCTCGCGCATCTGCTCCGCCGAGAAGTTCGAGTGGCCGATGCAGCGCACCTTGCCCTCCTGCACGAGCTCGTCGAGCGCGGCGAGGGTGTCGCTGATCGGAATCTCCGGATCCGGCACGTGCATCTGATAGAGGTCGATGCGGTCCGTGCGCAATCGCGTGAGCGACCCCTCCACTGAGGCCCGGATGAACTCGCGCGAACCGCGGCGCCCCGCGTACGGTGCATCGGCATCGGGGTGGCCGAATTTCGTGGCGAGCACGATCTCCTCGCGCCGCGCTCCGAGCGCGCGACCCATCATGTCCTCGCTGCGTCCGAAGCCGTAGCCGTAGAGGTCGGCGGTGTCGAAGAACGTGATGCCCGCGTCGATCGCCGCTCCGATGACGGCGTCGGTGCCGTGCTGATCCTCGGTGAAGGACCCGGGGCGACCGAAGTTGTTGCACCCGAGGCCGACTGCGGAGACCAGGAGATCAGAGGTGCCGAGAGCGCGTTCCATGCTCTCCACTGTAGAGCCGCTGCGCGGGCGACGGACAGCCCCGCCCCGCCTCTTCACACGGAGCGTTCAGCGGTTTCATCACCGATGTCGAAGGTCGGGCCTAGGCTTGTCCCCATACCTATTCATCATCGTCAGGAGCATCAGTGCCAGGAACGAATCTCACGCGCGTCGAAGCCCAGGAGCGCGCCGCCGCCGTCACGACGCAGCGCTACGAGGTGGCGCTCGACCTCACGACCGGAGCCGAGCAGTTCTCGGCGGTCACCACCGTGCACTTCGGCGGAACGCCGGGGGCGGCGACGTTCATCGATCTCATCGCCGATTCAGTAGAGAGCATCGAGCTGAACGGCGAATCGCTCGACCCGTCCGACGTCTTCGCGGACTCGCGCATCCGCCTGCCGCGTCTCGCCGAGCAGAACGTGCTGCGCATCGCCTCGACCCAGCGGTACACCAACACGGGCGAGGGCCTGCACCGCTTCGTCGATCCGGCTGACGGCGAGGTGTACCTCTACTCCCAGTTCGAGGTGCCCGATTCGCGCCGCATGTTCCCGGTGTTCGAGCAGCCCGATCTGAAGGCGACCTTCGCGTTCACCATCACCGCTCCGGCGCGCTGGCAGGTCGTGAGCAATCAGCCCACTCCCGACCCCGTCGACGCCGGCACGAAAGCGCGCTCTCAGGGCGACGACTGGCCGGAACAGGCGATCGCGACGTGGTCGTTCGAGCCGACACCCGTGATGTCGAGCTACATCACCGCGCTCATCGCCGGCCCGTACCACGTCGTCCGCTCCGAGCTGACGAGCCGCGACGGCCGCACGATTCCGCTCGGCGTCTTCTGCCGCGAGTCCCTCGCGCCGCACCTCGACGCCGACTACGTCTTCGAGAAGACCCGCGAGGGGTTCGGCTTCTTCGAGGAGCAGTTCGACTACGCCTACCCGTTCGACAAGTACGACCAGCTCTTCGTGCCCGAGTACAACATGGGCGCGATGGAGAACGTCGGCGCGGTGACGTTCACCGAGGCGTACGTCTTCCGCAGCCAGGTCACTGACGCGATGCGCGAACGCCGCGTGGTCACGATCCTCCACGAGCTGGCGCACATGTGGTTCGGCGATCTCGTGACCATGCGCTGGTGGAACGATCTGTGGCTCAACGAATCGTTCGCCGAGTACATGTCGACGCTCGGCGTCGCCGAGGCGACCGAGTGGACCGACTGCTGGACCACCTTCGCCGCATCGGAGAAGTCGTGGGCGTACCGGCAGGATCAGCTGCCCTCCACGCATCCGATCGTCGCCCCGATCCGCGACCTCGAGGACGTGCTCGTGAACTTCGACGGGATCACGTACGCGAAGGGCGCATCGGTGCTCAAGCAGCTCGTCGCCTGGGTCGGTCGCGAGCCGTTCATGCAGGGCGTGCACGACTACTTCGTGAAGCACCATCACTCCAACACCGAGCTGCCCGATCTGCTCACCGAGCTCGAAGCCCGCAGCGGCCGCGACCTCGCAGGCTGGTCGAAGCTCTGGCTCGAGACCGCCGGCGTCAACACGCTGCGCCCCCGGTTCGAGCTCGACGACGAGGGACGCTACGCGAGCTTCGCCATCGCGCAGACGGCGACCGCCGACTACCCGACGATTCGACCGCATCGCATCGCGGTCGGTGTGTACTCGCTCGTCGGCGACGTGCTGCGGCGCACGCAGCGCATCGAGCTCGACGTCGACGGCGAGCTCACCGAGGTGCCCGAGCTCGTCGGCGCGGAGCAGCCCGCGCTGCTGCTGCTCAACGACGACGACCTGACCTACGCGAAGATCCGGCTCGACGAGCGCTCGCTCGACACCGCGGCGCAGCACCTCGGCGCCGCTGAGGATTCCCTCGCCCGCGCACTGCTCTGGGGAACCCTGTGGGACGCGACGCGCGATGGCGAGTTCGCCGCCAGCCGGTTCATCGACATCGTGCTCGCCCACGTGGGCGAGGAGACCGGATCGACGACGCTGCGCACGCTCCTCGGCCAGTTGTCGCTCGCCTCGGCGAACTACGTGGCGCGCGATCGCCGGGCATCCACGCTCGAACGCGTCGCCGAGGCGCTGTGGGCGCTCGCCGAGCAGGCGGAGGCAGGGTCGGATCGCCAGTTCCAGTTCCTGAAGTCGTTCGCGCAGCTCGCCACGACCGATCGGCAGCTCGATATCGTGCAGGCACTGTTCGACGGCAGCCGGAAGCTCCCGGGACTCACGATCGACACGGACCTCGGCTGGGAGCTGCTGTTCGCGCTCGCCGCGGGTGGTCGCGCGTCGGCGGCTCAGATCGACGCCCGCCTCGCCGAAGATCGCACCGCGAACGGCAACCAGTCGGCGGCGCACGCGCGCGCAGCGCTGCCGAACGCCGACGACAAGGCCCGCGCGTGGTCCTCGGTCTTCGACGAGGCCGACAAACCGAACGCCATCGTGCGCGCGACTGCGGCAGGGTTCACGCGCGTGCACGAGCTCGCTCTGCTCGAGCCGTACGTCGCACGCTTCTTCGACGCGCTGCTGCCGGTGTGGGAGTCCCGCAGCTACGCGATCGCGGAAGAGCTCGTCGAGGGCTTCTACCCCGCCGAACTCGCGAGCGCACCGCTCGCCGAGGCGACGCGCGCGTGGCTCGACGAGCACGCCGGGGCCCCGGCGGCGCTGCGTCGAATGGTCGCCGAGCATCTCGCGGGAGTAGAGCGTGCTCTGCGTGTGCAGGCGGCGGATGAGGGGGTGTGAGTGGACGGCGTCGATGACGTGGAGAAAGTGGTCGGGAACGCATTTCAGAGCTTCCTGACCACGTATCAGGTGCCGCTCACCATCGCGGTCATCGTGATCGCGGCGCTCCTGCTCAACTGGATCCTGCGGAAGCTGCTCATGCGCACCGTCACGCATGTGGTGCGCGGGGTCAAGAAGGCCCAGGACGTCGATACGACCTCGGAGATGCGCGCAGCTCCGTATGTGAGCGCGCGAGCGGTGCAGCGCACGCGCACCCTCGGCACGGTGGGGCGCGCCGTCATCACGTGGACCATCGTCGTCATCGCGCTGATCCTCATCCTGGGCCAGCTCGGCGTCAACCTCGGCGCGCTGCTCACATCGGCGGGCATCGTGGCCGCCGGGCTCGCCTTCGGCGCGCAGAACGTCGTCAAGGATCTGCTGAACGGCATCTTCATGGTGTTCGAGGACCAGCTCGGGGTCGGCGACATCGTGACCATCGGCACGATCACGGGCACGGTCGAAGACGTGGGAATTCGCGTGACGCAGGTGCGTGCGATGGACGGCACGCTGTGGTTCATCCGCAATGGCGAGGTTCTGACGCTGGGCAACGCCTCGCAGGGGTGGGGTCAAGCGATCATCGATATCACCGTCGATGCGCGCCAGGACATGACTCGGGTCTCCGATGTCGCCCTCGAGGCGGCGCGCGAGTTGCTTCGCGCCGAGAAGTACGCTCGCAAGGTGACCGGATCCCCCGAACTGCTCGGCCTGGAGAGCATCTTCGGCGACCGCGCCACCCTGAGGCTCCTCGTGAAAACGCGGCCCGAGGCGCAGTGGGAGGTGCAGCGCGGCGTTCGAGCCGAGATACGCCGCAAGTTCGCCGAGCACGACATCACCCTCGCCGATGAGCTCCCTCGCCAGCCGGGAGGTGCGGTATGAACGATGATGCGCGGCCGGGCCCGCGGCTCACTCTCCGCGCGAGCGAGAGCGGCGACGCCGTGACCGAGACGCTCTGGTCGCAGGTCGGCGGCACGCCCACGTTCGAGCGCATCGCGGAGGAGTTCTACCGAGGCGTGCGCGAGGACCCGGTGCTCGCTCCCATGTACCCCGAGGAGGACTTGGAGGGAGCGACCTGGCGGCTCCGCGCCTTCCTCGAGCAGTACTGGGGCGGGCCGACGACGTACTCGGAGCAGCGCGGTCATCCCCGCCTGCGCATGCGTCATCAGCCGTTCGCGGTGACCCCGGACGCGCGGGATCGCTGGCTGAAGCACATGCACGCGGCGCTCGATGCGGTGGCGCTCCCGCCCATGCACGACGCTGCGTTCCGCGACTACATCGAGCGGGCGGCGCTCGCCATGGTCAACCGCTTCGAGTAGCCCGCGCGCTCAGTACACTGACAGCATGAGCCTGCACCTGACTGACGATGCAGCGGCCGATGAGCTGCTGACGACCAACCCGCTCGCCCTGCTCATCGGCATGCTGCTCGACCAGCAGATCGCCATGGAGGTCGCCTTCGTCGGTCCGCTCAAGATCCAGAAGCGATTCGGCGAGGTCGACGCCTCCGCGATCGCCGACGCGGACCCGGATCACCTCCTCGCCGTGTTCACGGAGACGCCCGCGGTGCATCGATTCCCGGGATCCATGGCCACGCGCGTGCAGACCCTCTGCCGAACCATCGTCGACGAGTGGGGTGGGGACGCCTCCGCGATCTGGACGGAGGGCTCCCCCGACGGCAAGACCGTGCTCAAGCGGCTGAAGGCCCTGCCCGGTTTCGGTGACCAGAAGGCGCGCATCTTCCTCGCGCTGCTCGGCAAGCAGCTCGGCTTCGACGGCGCCGGCTGGGAACAGGCCGCGGGCGCCTACGGCGAGCCCGGATCATTCCGCAGCGTCGCAGACATCACCTCGCCGGAGTCCTTGCAGCGCGTGCGCGAGACGAAACGAGCGGCCAAGGCCGCGGCGAAGGCCGAGCGCAACCCATGACGTCTCCCAAACGATATCTCTGGCACTGCTCGATCGCCGAAACGGGTCGCTGATGGAAGAGCTCAACGGCGCCGCCAGTTTCACGCAGTCGGCAGAGCGCGTGGTGGCGTACCTCAACGAGCACACTCCGCTCACCGACTGGTCGGTCTCCCGAGTCACGAACGGTGAGCAGATCCACGTCCACGTGCACCACGACCACGTGCTCTCGGTCGGCGACCGCATCGCGTGGAACGAATCCTTCTGCAGCAGGATGTCGGCCGGAGCAGCGCATATCGTGCCCGACTCGCGCCTGGATCCGCAGTACTCCGACCTCTCCGTGGCGGAGCGCGTCGGTTCGTATGCCGGGTACACCATCCGCGACGACGATGGCGCGCTCTTCGGCGTGCTCTGCGGCGTACGCGAGACGCCGCTCGCGGAGGGCGAGACGATCGACGAGGAGCTCATCCGCCTGCTGAGCGAACTGCTCTCCTCCCAGCTCGAGCTATCGCGCGGCATCGATCGCGAGCGCCGCAGCATCGCGATCGCCGATGCACTCGCCCACACCGACGCGCTGACCGGGCTCCTGAACCGCCGGGGCTGGGACCGGGTGCTCGCCGACGCGCAGGAGCGCGTCGATGCGTTCGGCGATCCCGTCTCCGTGGCGATCATCGACCTGAACGGACTCAAACGCGTCAACGACACCCTGGGGCACCTGGCCGGAGATCGCCTGCTCACGCGCGCGGCCCGAGCGCTCGAGGCGGCGGCCACGCAGGCGCACCGCGTCGCGCGCATCGGCGGCGACGAGTTCGCGATTCTCGCGAACGGCGTCACGGCACGCGCCGTGACCGACCACTTCGCGACATTCGCGGCCGAACTCGAGCGCGCCGGCGTCTCGGCCGCGGTGGGTGCGGCGGCCGCCGCACCCGGTCTCGCGACGCTCGCCGACGCCGTCGCCGCAGCCGATCGCGAGATGTACTCCCGCAAAGTCGGGGAGCAGCACTGAGGCGCCAGCAGGGGCGCCGAAGTCGGTGTACGCTCGTAGAGTTGCCTCCGTAGCTCAGTGGATAGAGCAACGGCCTTCTAATCCGTCGGTCGCAGGTTCGAATCCTGCCGGAGGCACTGGGAATTCCGCGATCGCTGCGGCGACATCGAAAGGGAGCTGAACGCGTGCGCACCCAGAAGCAGGCGAAGGCGAAGCTTCCGTTCGAAGTCTGGGCGCTCGTCGCCGGCGGATTCACGGTCGCACTGGGATACGGGGTGGTCGCTCCCGCCATTCCGCAGTTCGCACTCGAGTTCGACGTGTCGAATTTCGCTGCCTCAGCGATCGTCAGCGCGTTCGCGCTCATGCGTCTCGTCTCCGCACCGCTCGCGGGCTGGGTGGTGGGCCGTCTCGGCGAGAGGCGCACCTACATCATCGGGATCCTCATCGTCGCCGTCTCCACCGGTGCGGCCGCGCTCGCGGCCGATTACACCCAATTCGTCGTGCTGCGCGGCATCGGGGGGATCGGTTCGGCGATGTTCACCGTCGCCGCGACGGCGCTGCTCATCAAGGTCAGCCCGCCGGCGGCGCGAGGCCGCGTCGCCAGCGTGAACGCGGCGGGCTTTCTGCTCGGAGGGCTCCTCGGCCCGGTCCTCGGCGGGGCCGTCGCGGTCTTCGGACTCCGCGCACCCTTCGTCTTCTACTTCTTCACGCTCGTGGCCGCAGCCACCGTCGTCGCCGTCGCACTGCGACGCTCCGCGCTCGCCGCTCGCGCTCCCCGCGGCGCACCCGACGAAGACGACGCGATGACGCTCCGCTCGGCACTGCGCGTTCCCCAGTACCGCACTCTGCTGCTCTCGGTGTTCGCATTCGGCTGGTCGTCCTTCGGAGTGCGCGTCTCCGTGATCCCGCTCCTCGTCGCAGCGACCTTCCACGGCGACGCGACGATGGCGGCATGGGTGCTCGCAGCCTACGCGGCCGGCAACGCGATCCTCATCTTCCCGTCCGGCAGGTGGAACGACACGCTGGGCCGTAAACCGCTGCTCATCACCGGTTCGATCGTGCTGGCCGCGGCCTACGCCGCATTCCCGTTCTCCCCCGAGATCTGGGTCGCGCTCATCGTCATGTTCGCCGCCGGTGCCGGGTCGGCGCTCGTGAACCCGGGCCAGCAGGCCGTGCTCGCCGACATCCTCGCTCAGCGCAGAGGCGGATCCGTCGTCGCCGCCTACTCGATGACCAGCGACCTCGGAGGCGTGCTCGGCCCGCTGATCGCCGGCGCGATCGTCGACCTCGCTGGATTCGGATGGGCCTTCGGGGTGACGGCCGCACTCATCGGCGCAGCCGCCCTCGCCTGGTCGCTCACGCCGTCGACGCGACCGCCCGGCGCCCTGCCGACGCTGCCTGGATCGCCGGGTTCGTAGTCGACGGCGTCTCGATACGCGTCAGCCTTCGAGATCGTCGACGCCCGGCAGCCAGCTGAGGCCCGGTCTGCCCCAGCCGTTCTTGCGCTGCGCCTTCTGCGCTCCGCGGTGCTCCGGGTGCACGAGCCGGTCGACGTACAGCAGCCCGTTGAGGTGGTCGAACTCGTGCTGCAAGATGCGCGCGAACCAGCCACTCGCCGAGATCTCGAACGGCTTCCCCTCGATGTCGTGCGCGCGCAGGAGTGCCCGCGGGGCGCGCCGCAACGCGAAGCGCTCGCCGGGGAACGACAGGCACCCCTCGACCTCGTCCTCGCCGGGGAGCCCGGGTTCGGGAGGAGCGATCCAGAGCTCGGGATTCACCGCGACGCCGTGCGCCGGCGCATCCTCCTGGTCCTCGTACATCCAGACGAACACGCGCTTGCCCACCCCCACCTGCGGCGCCGCGAGCCCGACCCCGGGCGCCGCCACCGTCGTCTCGAACATATCGTCGACGAGGGCGCGCAGCTCCCCGTCGAACTCGGTGACGGGGGCAGCGGGGCGATGCAGCACGGGCTCGCCGGAGATCACGATGGGAAGTACAGCCATGATCTCCAGTTTAGAGCGTTCGGGATCGTCGTCCTGCTCGTCGGTCGCACCCGGGATGGGCCCGCCCACGCCAGTAGACTGAACCGAACGCGGGTGCGATCGCGCGCCGCGACACTGCACCCGAGGAGCCACTGTGCCGAATACGCCGGCTGACCAGATCGTCTGGATCGACTGCGAAATGACCGGACTCGACGTCGATCGCGACGGACTGTGCGAAATCGCGGTGATCGTCACCGATTTCGAACTCACCCCGTTGGATCCCGGTTTCGAGATCGTCATCAACCCCGGTGAGGATGCGCTGGCGCACATGAACGACTTCGTGCGCTCCATGCATGAGAAGTCGGGCCTGCTCCCCCGTATCGCCGAGGGTACGAGCCTCGAGGAAGCCGAGCGGCAGGTCATCGACTACCTCCAGCGATTCGTCACCGCGGGGCGACGTCCGCTCGTCGCCGGCAATACGATCGGCATGGATCGCCGATTCATCGCGAAGTATCTGCCGACCCTCGAGGAACGTCTCCACTATCGCAGCATCGACGTCTCCACGATCAAGGAGCTGAGCCGACGCTGGTACCCGGCCGCGTTCTCGGGAGCACCGGAGAAGGCCGGAGGGCACCGCGCGCTGGCCGATATCGCCGAGTCGATCCAAGAACTCGCGTATTTCCGGGACGCAGTGATGGTCGCAGCGCCCGGGCCCGACAAGGAGACCGCCTCCGCGCATGCGAAGCGCGCGACGGAGCGTTTCGCGGCGTTGATCCACGGCGACTCCCCCGCGTAGCCGCCCGCGCATCATCAGGCCCGCTTGCGACGCGCGCGTCATCCCGGCCGGTTTGGCATTGGCGCCTGCGAGTGGGTTATGATGATCTGGTTGCCCGGCGAGCTCACGCAAGCCAGGTCAGCATGGTGGCTATAGCTCAGTCGGTAGAGCACCGGCTTGTGGTGCCGGTGGTCGCGGGTTCAAGTCCCGTTAGCCACCCCAAGTAATACGAAGCCCGCCTCACGCACTTCCGGATTCGATCCGGCGCGAGGCGGGCTTCGTGCATGGCGCGAGGCGGGCTTCCTGCATGAGCGGGTCGGCGGCGCCGCCCGCCTGATCGCGCTACGCCCTCCTGCGGGCGATGTCCGCGATCGTGTAGCTCCCGAGCGGATTGAGGTGCAACTTCTGACGCGCGGCGGCGACGAGCAGGCCCATCACGTGCGGCGCGCGCCCGGCGCGCACGATGCGCGTGCGCAGCCGGTAGGCATCGGTGTAGGCGACTCGCGGGGCCCAGATGGGCGCGCGACGGCGATTCTCGATGCCCGCTGTGAGGTGCAGGAAGGCCTGGGCGCTGCCGATCGCCGACGCGGCATCGACGCCGATCGAAATGGACGGAAGCGAGGCGGGCTCGTGTCCGCCCTCCCCCTCGACTGCGCGCAGCGACCGCAGGTCGGTATAGGACGGGATGTACGGGAGACAGCGCGCGAAGTCGACGCCGGCGTCCGCGATCTCGTCCAGCGGCATATCCGATGCGAACCCCATGAAGCGCTCGAACGTCCATGGCGACGACGGCGCGAACGATGTGACCTGAGCGGCGAAGCCGACGTTCATGACGAGAAGATCAGGAATGCCCTGCAGACGCGCTCGGCGGGCGATGAGCGACCCGATCTCGGGCTTCGTGAGCTCCGACTCGTCGAGCACGAGTGCGGCCCCCTGCATGAACTCCGCGACGTTCTCGGGCATCACTCCCTCGAAGAAGGTGCGCACCTCCGCTTCCGGGTTGATGTCGAGCACCCGCTCGCGGAACACCTCGGCCTTGCGCCGACCGATCGTGGCCGCACTCGCGCCCTCGACGCGATTCACGTTCTCCAGCTCGAAGACTTCCGGATCCGCCACGCTGAACGACGCGACGCCCATGCGCGCGAGTTTCAACCCGAGCTGAAAGCCGTCGCCTCCGACTCCCGCGATGGCGACTCGGGCCGCGATCAGCGCGCGCTGCTCGTCCTCGCTCCAGAAGCCGTAATTGCGGGAGAACTGCGGAGCCTCGACGCCGAGCGCCGTCATCGCAGTTGCTCGCTGAGCGCGCGCTTCGGAGCGCGTCCCACGTACGTCATCGCGCCATCGTCCGCTCGGTACTGCGCGATGATCCCGTTCTGACGCGCGTCGACGCGCTCCGTGGAGAGCGGGATGTCGATCTCGATCGGAAGATTGTAATCCAGATAGTGCTCGACGTAGCGCGGTTCGCCGATGCGCGAAATCGCGATCGTCCCGCGCAAGTGGCGCTCGAGCCAGGGCTCGATGATGGCGAAGGTGCGTTCGAGTCCGTGATTCGCCTCGTACGCGAGCATGACGGCGAACAAGTGCCACTGCACCAGTTCCTGCATGACCGCGTGCTCGTGGCGTGCGATCACTCGCGAGACTTCTACGCTCAGCGGTGTCAGGCCGTCGTCGAGGAAGGAGTCGGGGCAGAACTCCTCGACCGGAAGTGGAAGTTCATCGCCGCGCACGATGAGACGCGACACCCCGACGACGCGCACGCCCTCGACATGGTTCTCGAAGACGGCGAACGTGATGGAGCGCGCGTCGTCGGCGTCGCGATCGGTGCCGTCGGGTTGGATCTCGCTCTCATCGAGCTGCCCCGTCTGGTCGACGTACACCTTGCGGCGCAAGTCGAAGTGCGCCCGATATTCGGCTTCCAGTCCGGGACGGGGAGCGTCGTTCTCCGCGATGATGCCCACGCACATGCGCGCATTCGGCTGCTCGGCGAACAATGCGGAGCCGATCACCGGGATAACGTCGCGATTCGTCACGGAACGGTCGATATGGGACAACGCCGAGGATCCTCCTGTTGGCGCGGCGTCATACACCGCGGATACGTCATGAATGCCCGGGTGTGACCTCGAACGACTCCTGTAGGTCTCATTGTGCCCGAACTCGGCTTGATCGTGCACGGCTTGGGCTTCCCGGCGAGTCGTGAACCGGCGCTCGCGGGCTCAGGGCGCCGCGCAGTGGTGCGCGGCGGCAGGAGCGGGATGCTAGCATAAGTGCACTATCGGCATCGAAATTGGGGGAAAGGTGCAGGGAGACGGCTGGAACCGCGGGAACAGTGTGCGATCGCGCCCTGCGATCGACGATGTTCGCACGAAAGTGCTGCTCGCCGGGGTGAAACACGTCGAGACCGCCGGGCTCTCCCTGGGGGTCTCCCAGCCCGTCATCGATCGAATCTGCGTCGACGCGGGCGTCTCCGCGAAGCAGTTCGTGCAGGTGTGGCCGACCGCCGACGCGTTCATGGCTGATCTGTTCTGCGAGCTCGCCAACCAGGCGCAGATCGACCGCGCCGACACCGAGACGCTGCTGACGACCTGGCAGTACCTCAGCATGCGCACTGAGGACCTGCGCACTCCGAGCGGGCGCCGCAGTGTACTCATCGACATCATCCGCACCGCGGCCGAGTACAACTTCGAGGTGGTGACGGCGTCGAGCAAGTGGCGCACGTACGCGGCGCTCTCCACGACCATCATGTCGTGGCCCGATGAGGCGGCTCGTGCCCGTATACTCGACGCCCTCCAGGCGAGCGAGCTCTCCTTCGTCGAGACGATGGAGAATTTCTACCGCAACGTGCTCCCGACGGTCGGCTATCGGTTGAAGCCGATGTTCCACAACGACTACCAGCCCTTCGTCGTCGCGGCCGCATCGGTCATCGAGGGCCTGGGCATCGTGCGAGCTACCGTGCCAGCTCTGGTCGAAGCCCATTTCAGCGGCCACGCCGCGGGCGTGGACGACGGATCGCGCGAGTCAGCGCAAGAAGAGACCTGGTCGGTTTCGGCGCTCGCCTTCATGGGCGTCGTCGACGCCTTCATCGAACCCGATCCGGATTTCGTCGCATCGGAGGCGATCTCGCGCCTCAGCTCGGGAGTAGACGTCACGCCCGCGGCATCCGACGCCGAACCGACGTACTGATCGCCCTCGCTCAGGAGAGTTCTGCGCGCGTACCGGTTCGACGGAGACGGTCGCGCGTGAGCGCGAACGATTGGGGCCGGCCGAAGTGGTATCCCTGCACGCTGCGCACGCCCAGCTCCCGCAGCGTTTCCGCAACCGCAGCGCTCTCGATCCCTTCGACCACAACGGTGTGACCGAGGTTGTCGCCGAAGCCCTGCAGCGCTTTGATCAGCTCGCGCTGTCTGGAGTCTTCGAGGTTCCCGATCAGGCTCTTATCTATCTTGAGGATGTTCATCGGGAAGTGCACCAGCGCACCGACCGAGGAATCATCGGATCCGTAATCGTCGAGTGCGATGATCAGCCCCGCCTCCTGCAGGTTCTCGGCGTCTCTCCGCAACTCATCGGTCACGGACCGAAGGGAGCGCTCGTTGAGCTCGATGCACAGGCTGATTTCAGGATGGGACCGAGCGGCCTCGCGCAGGAACGGCCCCAGCTCCGCATCGCTGATCTGGCCGAGGTCGAGGTTCACCGTCATACAGCTCACGCTCGGCTCGAGCGCGCGGAATTGCTCCGCGGCGTGGAGCGCTTTGGTGATCACCTGTTCCGTGAGCGCATTCATGAGCCCCAGACTCTTCGCCCGCGCGATGAGCGACGGCGCCGAGATCGGCCCGAGCTCGGGATCCACGTATCGGGTGAGGGCCTCGAACGCCCAGATCTTCCCGGTCGAGATGTCGACGATGGGCTGGAACGCCAGCATGAGCCGGTTCCCGTCGATCGCCCGGGCCACGATGTCGTTGAGCCGCGTCGAGCGGTGCGATGAGATGCTCACCGTGCTTCCAGTCGCGACGGCGCCCTGCCGCCTGGAGCGCTTCGCCTGGAGCATGGTGCGATCCGCGTCCTCGACGAGCGACTGGGCGTCGACCTCACGATGACTCGAGAATGCCAGACCCGCGCTCACCAGCGGCTTGAGATCGTGCCCCTCCAGGTCCATGCGCTCGCTCAGCGCCGCGATGACGCGATCAGCAGCTTCCTTGGCCTGATCGATGGAGACGAGGCCCGTGAAGATGACGACGAACTCGTCGCCGCCGACTCGTGAGACGAAATCGCCCCCTCCGGAGGAGCGCTCCAGACGGGTCGCGACCACGCGGAGCAGCGCGTCTCCGGCGCGGTGTCCGTAATTGTCGTTCAGCTTCTTGAAGTTGTCGAGGTCGATGAACAGCAGCGCGATGCCCTCGTGGTAGGCGCGGTGCTCGTTCGCTTCGATCAGCGCCTGCTGAAAGGCTCCGTAATTCGGAAGTCCGGTGAGCGGATCGGTGTTGGCGCGCTGCTCGAGCGAGTCGACCTCGTACTGCATGCGCGCGGCTTCACTCGTAAGGTGAGCGAGGGACTCGATGGCGCGCTGATCATCACGGCTGAAGGCTCCCCCGCCCAGCTTGCGAGAAGCCACGACGTACTGCTCCGAGCCCGCCCTGAGGCTGACGGGGGCGCCGATCTCATCGCCTGCGGGGGCTGCCTCCCGCACCTCGACGGTGTTGGCGCGCACGACGCCTCTCGCGCGGCTCACGAGCGCAGTGCCGAGCGACTCGCCGCTCTCCCTCGGCAATTCGATCGCGGCATCGACGACCGCAGACAGTCGGGCCTCGATGTCATCCGATCGCGAGCGCTGCGCGAGCACGTAGAAGAGCGACCCTGCGAGCAGAACGACGAACGGGGTCAGACTCACGTTCGGGTCGCTCTCGAGCCAGGAGATCACCGTCGCATCGATGTAGTGGATCAGCGTGGCGGTGACCGACACCACCGCGACGAGGAAGGCCACGCGCAAGGGTTTCACCGAGGACGCGCTCACGCCGCGATCCACTTCCTCGCGACCCCACTGCCGCGCGAACTCGGCGAGCAGCACGACGCCGTAGAAGACCGCCGTGGCCACGACGAAGCTCGGAAGCAACCACACGCCGAGCGCATCGAGCCCGTTCCGAACGGCGACGAATGCCACCGCGCCGACCGTGGCGAGACCCGTGGTGTACAGCGCCAGCCAGAAGTTGCGCCGCAACCAGGTCTGAGCGATCACGACGCCCATGGCCCAGATGCACACCCCGATGAACGGAGCGCCGGCGAGCGGCTCGATGGCGAGCATCACGATCGAGACTCCGGCGCGCGGGAAACCGCGGTCGTAGCCGATCCGGATGTGGAACGGCCCGCAGATGATCACACTCGCGATCACGGCGAGCACCAGCGTCCACGACGAGGGAGGGGCTACGACGAGATGCGCGATTCCCGCAGCGATGGCGACGACCGCGAAGGCCATGAACGGTGCGGCGAACACGGTGTCGCCCTTCGCCACTCCGACGCGCCTCACTGCGGCCCCCTTCTTCCCCATGCTTCCGCGCATTCCTCCTCCTGCAATGCGTGAACGCAGCAGCTCATTATGACACGCGCAGCAGCTCACCGATTCGTGCGATCTTCCCCGACAGCGCGGGACGGTTCTGTGTAGGGTGAAGACATGCTCGACATCTCACACGAGGAGTTCGAATCGCTGGTCGCCGATGGCCTCGACTCGCTGCACGACGACATGCTCGCGCAGCTGGACAACGTCATCTTCCTGGTCGAAGATCGCCCGGCCGACGGCAGTGAGGTTCTCGGGGTGTACGAGGGGTTCTCGCTCGCGGAGCGCGCAGCCTACGGGTACGGTGAAGAGCCGGATCGCATCATCCTCTTCCGCGAGAACCTGCTTGGCCACTGCACGGATCAGGACGAACTCGTTCACGAGATCCGTGTGACGCTGGTGCACGAGATCGCCCACTTCTACGGGATCACCGAGGATCGCATCCACGAACTCGGGTGGGGCTGATGCAGGCGGCGCAGCCGGAGGCGCAGACGCGGCGTCTCGAGGAGCAGAAGAGCCTCGAGTCCCCCGTCTGGCAGACGGTGGTGTGGGACGATCCCGTCAACCTGATGTCGTACGTCGCCTTCGTATTCCAGAAGCACTTCGGTTTCACTCGCGATCGCGCGGAGGAGCTCATGCTCCAGGTGCATCACGCGGGCAGTGCGGTCGTCGCGGAGGGGTCCCAAGAAGCCATGGAGATGCACGTGGAAGCGATGCACGGATACGGGCTCTGGGCGACGGTGCGTCAGGCGGGTGAACTGTGAAGCTTCTGCCGCTGCCCGGCCAGGGGCTTCGCCTCCTGCTCGATCACGACGAGGCCGCGATGCTCGATCAGCTGGTCGCTCAGTTGATTCAGCTGCTGCAGAGCCACAGCAGCACAGCCCTCGATCCGGATCCCCTGTTCGCGAGCCTCGAGGTCGGCGGCTCTGATGCGACGCCGGACGACCCGGCCCTCGCGCGGCTGTTCCCCGATGCCTACGAGCAGGATGCTCCCGCCGGCGCGTTCCGCAGCGTGACCGAGCAGGGTCTGCTGAACCGGAAGCTGCAGGACGCCATGGATGTCACCGCGGCGCTGGGCCTCGGGGGCGGGGCTCCGGAGGACGGGGCGCTCGTCGAGGTGGATATCTCGCACGCGACGCTCCCCGCATGGGTGCGCACCGTCACCGCGCTCCGCCTTGCCATCGCCGCGCGAATCGGGCTCGATGCCCAGCAGGATCGATCCCGGCTTCTGGACGACGAGGAGACTCGCGGCACCGTTCTCGTGTTCGACTGGCTGGCAGCGATCCTCGAATCCGTACTGGCGATCGTCGAGTCGGGCGAGCCCGACGGTGACGATGCGGCTGCCGGCGACGCGCCGCCGCATTCTGAGGACTGAACCGACGGAGTGACGGGTCAGGTCGGCGTCTCCAGCGAGCGCGGATCGACGACCGCTCCCCGCCCCTTCAGCAGGCTGGCCGAGGTGACCCCGGAGGCGCCGAAGCGTTCGCGCACGTCGTCCACGGCCTGATCGACGGCGCGCCAGCCCTCGTCCTCACTCCAGAGGGCCGCGATGTCGGTTCCCGCGGGCATGAGCTGCTCGGCGCGCACGCCGATGAGCCGCACGGCCCGACCGCCGCGCTCGAGCGCGGAGAAGAGCTCCCGTGCCGTGTGATAGATCCGCTGCGTCGCATCGGTGGCCTCGGAGAGCGTGCGCGACCGAGTGATCGTCTCGAAATTCTCCCATCGCACCTTGATCGAGATCGTGCGCGCTTCCGCTCCCGCGCCGCGCAGACGCTCCCCCGTGCGGGTCGCCAATCGCAGCAGCTCCCGCTGCAGGGTTCCCGTATCGGTGACGTCGTGCGCGAAGGTCTCCTCGTGTCCGATGCTCTTCTCAGTCCGCGAGGTTTCGATCCGACGCGCATCGCGGCCGTTGGCGAGCTCGTGGAGGCGCCGCGCGCTCGCGGCGCCGACGATCCGCTCCAGCGACGGCAGCGGTTCGCGCGCGAGTTCCCCGACGGTGCGGATCGCCCGCGCGTGCAGCGCCCGCTCCGTCGCCTGGCCGACGCCCCACATCGCGCCGATCGGGAGCGGGTGCAGAAACTCGAGGGTGCGATGCGGAGGAATCTCGAGAATGCCATCGGGCTTCGCGCGCTGCGACGCGAGCTTCGCGACGAACTTCGTGCCCGCGAGACCCACTGACGCCGGGAGCCCCGTGCGCTCGCGCACCCGTTCTCGAATGGCTCGCGCGATCTCGACGGGCTGGCCGAAGAGGCGCACGGTACCCGCGACGTCGAGGAACGCCTCGTCGATGCTCAAGGGCTCGACGAGCGGCGTGAACTCCTGGAAGATCGACATCACCGCCTGGGACGCGCTGCGATACTTCGCGTAGACCGGCTCGACGAGGATGAGCTGCGGGCAGAGCTGCTTCGCGCGAGCGACGGGCATCGCCGAGCGCACCCCGAACCGCCGCGCCTCATAGCTCGCGCTCGACACCACGGAGCGCGCCGTATCGTGCGCCGCGGCGACCGGTAGACCCACCAGTTCCGGGCGCTCGAGCAGTTCGACGGAGACGAAGAACGAATCCATGTCGACGTGCAGCACCGAGGCGATCTCACGCGGCGACTCGAACATGTGTACTATTCCACCACGGCGCGCGCTCAGCCGCCAGCCTCGACGACGAGCCGCGCGAGCTCCTCGTCGACCACGAGCTCGGTGATGATGCGCGCTGCGAGGGCGCCCCGCAGGCTGTCGCGCTTCGCCGTGCCCGATACGACGCAGAGGCGGTGCGGGATTCGACGCACCGTGTCGAGCGACGGCCCGCTCGACCGCTCGTTCATCGCCACGCCGTCGGTGCTTCCGTCGCTGCGGTAGAACACCGTTCCGCAATCGCCGACGACACCCGCCCGGACGAGCTCCTGCAGATCATCGCGGTCGAGATACCCGCCCGAGTAGATCCGCGATCGCGGGTCTCCGATTCGCGAGCCGAGACCGAATACGTAGACATCGCTCGACGCCTGCAATTCGAGCACTCGGCTCACCGACCGCTCGCGCCACAGTGCACGTCGCGTGTCGGGATCATCGAAGATCGCGGGCACCGAGAACTGGTACACCGAGGCGGCGAAGGCATTGCCGAAGCCCCCGAGCAGTTCGGCGGCGTAGGAGACGCCGGTCGTGCGCACGTTCGCCGCCCCGTTCATCTGCACGACACGGGTCTCGTGCACGGTCTTCGAAGGCAGGTGCCGGGCGACGGCGCTCATGGTCGCTCCCCACGCGACCCCGATCGTCGCACGGTCGCCCACCGCGGCGGCGACGCGATGCGCGGCGGTGCGCGCCGTGCGCTCGAGCCGATCCGCCTCGGTCGCGCGCGCGGGCGATGCGACGACGTGCGCGGTGATCCCGTACCGCTCGGCAATCCGCAACTCGAGCTGGGATCGGGCCTCCTGCGGCGAATGCACTTGAATCTCCACGAGACCGGAGTCGCGCGCGTACGCGAGCAGGCGGGAGACGGAGGATCGCGACACGCGCATCTCCTGCGCGATGGCCTCCATCGTGAGATGCTGCAGGTAGTACAGTTGCGCGGCTCGCAAAGCCTCACGCGACCTGGACGAACTTGCAGTCATCACTGCCCCCTTCGCTCGCTTCGATGAACACATCATGCACATACGTGCAATGAGCTTGCAACTCGGTGCACAGCGGGTGGATGCTGACCTCGAACGTCGAAAGGTTGAAGCCATGAATGATCGCACGCCGACCACCCGACCCGCTGTTCGCAGCCTGCGGGATCGCCCTCACGCCGATGTCCTCATCATCGGCGGCGGGATCAACGGCATCGCGACGTTCCGCGAGCTCGCGCTGCAGGGCGTCGACGTCGCGCTCGTCGAACGCGGCGACTTCGTCTCCGGGGCGTCCTCCGCATCGAGCCACATGGTGCACGGCGGCGTGCGGTATCTCGAGAACGGCGAGTTCCGCCTCGTGCAGGAGGCGGTGACGGAGCGCAATCGCCTGCTGCGCACGGCCCCCCATTACGTGCGCCCCCTGCAGACCACCATCCCGATCTTCTCGACGTTCTCCGGCATCCTCTCCGCTCCGTTCCGGCTGCTGGTGACGCACGGCCGCGGCAAAGCCCGCGAGCGCGGCGCCGCACTCATCAAGATCGGCCTGACGCTCTACGACACCTTCTCGCGCGATGGCGGACAGGTGCCCCGGCACAAGTTCCTCGGGCGGCGCCGGTCCCTCGGCGAACTGCCCCGCCTCAATCAGGGGGTGAAGTACACCGCGACCTACTACGACGCCTCGATGCACGATCCCGAGCGACTCGCGCTCGACGTGCTCCACGACGGTCTCGTCGCGGGCGACGATCGCGCGCGCGCGGCGAACTACCTCCCGGCGGTCGGCTTCGAGAACGGAGCAGTGCAGGTACGGGACGAGGTCACGGGCGAGGTGTTCGACGTGACCGCGAAGGTGATCCTCAACACCAGCGGGCCCTGGACGGACCTCACGAACGAGGCTCTCGGTCAGGGAACTCGTTTCATGGGCGGCACCAAGGGATCGCATATCGTGCTCGATCACCCCGAGCTGCTCGCCGCGACCGCCGGTCGCGAGATCTTCTTCGAGCACTCCGACGGCCGCATCGTGCTGATCTACCCGCTGAAGGACCGCGTGCTGGTCGGCACCACCGACATCGATGCGGATCCCAGCACCCCGACGTCGTGCACGAGCGAAGAGGTCGACTACTTCTTCGATCTCATCTCCCACGTCTTCCCCGATATCACGGTCGATCGGTCGCAGATCGTCTACACGTTCTCGGGAATCCGTCCGCTCCCCCGGCACGACGACACCGCTCCCGGCTTCGTCTCCCGCGACTACCGCATCGAGGCCTCCGAGCGCGCCGGTGTGCCGCTGCTCAGCCTCGTCGGCGGGAAGTGGACCACCTTCCGGGCTCTCGCGGCGCATCTCGCGAACGACACGCTGGAGCTGCTCGGCGTTTCGCGCTCCGTCGGCACCGAGACGCTCGACATCGGCGGCGGCAAGGACTTCCCGAAGGGCCGAGCGGCCCGCACCCGCTGGGTGGCCGAGCGCGCCGACGGCAACGACCGCTCGCGGGTCGAGGCGCTGCTCGACCGCTACGGCACCCGCGCCGACGAGGTGCTCGCGGCAACTCCCGAGCACGATTCGCCCCTCGAGCTCCTTCCCGCTTACACGGCCGCGGAACTCGCCCACCTCGCGGCGTCCGAGCAGGTCGTGCACCTCGACGACCTGCTGCTGCGCCGCACGGCGATCGCCTTCCTGGGCGGACTCTCGCTCGACCGGGTGCGCGCCGCCGCCGAGGCGATCGCGCCCGCGCTCGCCTGGGATGAGGCCCGGGTCGACGAGGAGATCGCCCGCACGGTCCACCTGCTTCGCACCGCCCACCGCATCGACGTCGAACGCGGAGGCGTCGTCGTCGATATCTGAGCGGGCGAACCAGCGGGTGCGGAGCGCGAGCTCCGCACCCGCGCTCAACACCCACCGCGAGCCATTCACCTCGCATTTTTGAAAGGTCAACGACGACATGCCAGATGTCAATCTCGGTCTCTACTTCCTCTCCGAGTTCGTCGGTACCGGTCTCCTCATACTCCTGGGCTGCGGCGTCGTCGCCAACGTGGCTCTGGCGAAGACGAAGGGGAACGGCGGCGGCTTCCTGCTGGTCAACTGGGGCTGGGGCCTCGCAGTGTTCGTGGGCGTGCTCGGCTCCGCGTACTCGGGCGCCATCCTGAACCCCGCGGTCGGCATCGGGCTCGCGATCGCGGGCAAGATCAGCTTCACGCAGTTCCTCATCGCCACCGCAGCGGAGCTCCTCGGCGCCATCGTCGGCGCCGTGCTCTGCTGGCTGGCCTACCGCTCGCACTTCGACGCAGAGCCGGATCCCGCCGCGAAGCTCGGCGTCTTCTCGACCGGCCCCGCGATCCGCACCCCCTTCGGCAACTTCATCACCGAGGTCATCGGCACCTTCGTGCTCGTCTTCGCGGTCTTCGCATTCGCAGACTACGGCGACATCCAGGTCGGCGTCCCCGGAGGCCTCGGGCCCCTCACCGCGCTTCCCGTCGCGCTCGTCGTCGTGAGCATCGGTGCTTCACTCGGCGGCCCGACCGGCTACGCGATCAACCCCGCCCGCGATCTCGGGCCCCGCATCGCGCACGCGATCCTCCCCATCAAGGGCAAGGGCGGCAGCGACTGGGGATACGCCTGGGTGCCCGTCGCCGGGCCGCTCGTGGGCGGCGTCATCGCCGCGCTCCTCGCGCCGCTGGTGCTGGGACTCGCAGCGGCGGCCTGACCGGCCGGATCGCAAGCAACGAAGCTGACACGAAAGGAACACCATGTCCGAATACATCATCGCCATCGACCAGGGGACCACATCCACGCGGGCGATCATCTTCGACCGGAGCGGCAGCATCATCTCCGTCGGCCAGAAAGAGCACGAGCAGATCATGCCGCAGGCCGGCTGGGTCGAGCACGACGCCCTCGAGATCTGGCGCAACGTGCAGGAGGTGATCGGTATCGCGCTCGGACGCGCAGACCTGACGCGCCACGACATCTCCGCGATCGGGATCACCAATCAGCGCGAAACCGCCGTGGTCTGGAACCGCAAGACCGGCAAGCCGGTCTACAACGCGATCGTGTGGCAGGATACGCGCACGCAGGACATCGTCGATCGCCTCGCGGCCGACGGGGGCACCGACCGATTCAAGGACATCGTGGGGCTGCCCCTCGCGACCTACTTCTCGGGCACGAAGGTCGCGTGGATCCTCGAGAACGTCGAAGGCGCGCGCGAGGCCGCCGACGCGGGCGATCTGCTCTTCGGCACCACCGACAGCTGGGTCATCTGGAACCTCACGGGCGGCTCGGAGCACGGCGTGCACGTCACCGACGTCACGAACGCGTCGCGCACGCTCTTCATGGACCTGAAGACGCTCGAATGGCGCGACGACATCCTCGAGGCGTTCGGCGTGCCGCGTTCGATGCTGCCCGAGATCAAGTCGTCCTCCGAGATCTACGGCACCGCCGAGGACTCCTCCCTGCTGCGCGAGACGCCGATCGCCGGCATCCTCGGAGATCAGCAGGCCGCGACGTTCGGACAGGCGGCGTTCACCGCCGGCGAGTCGAAGAACACGTACGGCACCGGCTGCTTCCTGATCTTCAACACGGGCGAGGAGATCATCCACTCGAAGAACGGCCTCCTGACGACCGTCGGCTACAAGCTGGGAGACGGTCCGACGCATTACGCGCTCGAGGGGTCCATCGCCGTCACCGGCTCGCTCATCCAGTGGCTGCGAGATCAGCTCGGGATCATCTCCGACGCCCCCGAGGTCGAGCAGCTCGCCGACAGCGTGCCGGACAACGGCGGCGTCTACATCGTGCCCGCGTTCTCGGGGCTGTACGCGCCCTACTGGCGCCCCGACGCCCGCGGCGCGATCGTGGGGCTCACCCGGTACGCGAACAAGGGCCATCTCTCGCGCGCGGCGCTCGAGGCCGTCGCGTACCAGACGCGCGACGTGCTCGATGCGGTGAACGCGGATGCGGGCGTCGACCTGACGGAGCTGAAGGTCGACGGCGGCATGGTCGCGAACGACATGCTCATGCAGTTCCAGGCCGACATCCTCGGGGTTCCCGTGGTGCGCCCGGTGGTGGCCGAGACGACGGCGCTCGGAGCGGCCTACGCGGCCGGACTCGCGGTCGGCTTCTGGTCGGGGCTCGACGACCTCTCCGCCAACTGGCAGGAGGATCGTCGGTGGGAGCCGAAGCTCGACTCGGCAGAGCAGGAGCGTCTGCTGCGCCAATGGCGCAAGGCCGTCACCAAGTCGATGGACTGGGTGGATGAGGACGTGCGCTGATCTCGCGTCCTGAAACGCCTGTGGGGCGGCAGTTCACTGGAACTGCCGCCCCACAGGCGTTTTCGCATCGGCCCTACTCGGTGCCGGCCGCGCGTTCGAGCACGAGTTCGCGGACGCGGGCAGCATCGGCGGAACCGCGCATCGCCTTCATCACTGCTCCGATGATCGCGCCGGCCGCCTGAACCTTGCCGTCCCGAATTTTCGCGAGCACGTCGGGCTGTTGAGCGAGCGCCGCATCGACGGCCTCGATGAGCGCGCCATCGTCGGAGACGATCGCGAGCCCGCGCGCTTCGACGATCTCGGAGGCGGTTCCCTCACCATCGATGATGCCTGAGATGACCTGGCGTGCGAGCTTGTCGTTGAGCGTGCCGGCGTCGACGAGCTCCACCACTGACGCCACCTGTTCGGGCGTGATGAGGTCCGCCGAAGGAATCGAGCGCTCATTGGCGATCCGAGCGATCTCTCCGGTCCACCATTTGCGCGCGGTCTGCGGGGGCACGCCGACCGCCACGGTCTGCTCGATGGTCGAGAGCAGTCCCGCATTGACCAGGTCCTGGAACTCGAGTGCCGAGAACTGCCATTCGCTGCGCAGCCGGCGTCGGCGGAGCGTGGGATGCTCCGGCAGCTGCGCGCGCAGCTCCTCGACGAGTTCGCGCTCGGGCGTGAGCGGTGCGAGATCGGGCTCGGGGAAGTAGCGGTAGTCGTCGGCATCGCTCTTCCGGCGGCCCGGCGAGGTCTCCCCCGTGTCCTCGTGCCAGTGGCGCGTCTCCTGTGTGATGGAGCCGCCCGCATCGAGAATTTGCGCCTGGCGCTGGATCTCGAAACGGACTGCCCGCTCGATCGATCGCAGGGAGTTCACGTTCTTGGTCTCCGTGCGCGTGCCGAGCACCGACATCCCGGCGCCCTCGTTGCCGCGCGGCCGCAGCGAGACGTTCGCGTCGCAGCGGATGTTGCCGCGCTCCATCCGCGCGTCCGAGATGCCGAGCGACACCACGAGGTCGCGGATCGTCGAGACGTATGCCGCCGCGATCTCGGGCGTGTCCGCCTCGCCCCCGAAGATCGGGCGCGTCACGATCTCGACGAGAGGGACCCCGGCCCTGTTGTAGTCGACCAGCGAGTACTCGGCCCCCTGGATACGTCCGGTCGATCCGCCCACGTGATTCAGCTTGCCGGCATCCTCCTCCATGTGCGCGCGCTCGATGGGCACGTGGACGATGCGCCCCGAGGCGAGCTCGATCTCGACGGAGCCGTCATGGGCGATCGGATCGTCGTACTGCGAGATCTGATAGTTCTTGCCCATGTCGGGGTAGAAGTAGTTCTTGCGCGCGAAACCCGAGACCTCGGCGATCTCGCACCCGAGCGCCAGTCCGAGACTGATCGAGTAGCGCACGGCCTCGTGGTTGAGCACGGGGAGTGCCCCGGGCAGCCCGAGACATACCGGCGCGAGGTTGGTGTTGGGCTCAGACCCGAACACGTTGGGCGCGGTCGAGAACATCTTGGTCCGGGTGTTGAGCTCGACGTGCACCTCGAGGCCGATCACGGGCTCGAAGAGCTCGAGTGCGCGGTCGAAGTCAATCAGTTTGGTCTTGGCCATCAGTTCGCCGCCTTTCCGGCCCGGGCCGTCGCAAGGAATGCCGCATCGAGCTCCGGTGCCTGCGCCCAGAAGGGTGCATTGTCTCGATCGGCGATGAGCTGCTCGATCGCGCTGCCCGCACGGTACAGCCGCGCGTCCTCGAACGCCGGGGCCATGAGCTGCAGGCCGACCGGCAGGCCGTCTTCGCTCGCCGTGCCGATCGGCAGGCTGATCCCCGGGATCCCGGCGAGGTTCGCGGGGATCGTCGTCGCGTCGTTGAGGTAGTCGCGCATCGGATCGCCGTCGTGGGCACCGAGGGCCCAGGCCGTGGTGGGCGCCGTCGGCGACGCGATGACGTCGACCTGCTCGAACGCCGCTGCGAAGTCCCGCTGGATCAGCGTGCGCACCTGCTGCGCGCTGCCGTAGTAGGCGTCGTAGTATCCTGCGGAGAGCGCGTAGGTGCCGAGAATGATGCGTCGCTTCACCTCGGCGCCGAAGCCGACGGCTCGGGTCTCGCTCATCACACTTTCGACGGTGCCTCCCCCCTGCGGGGTCACGCGCAACCCGAAACGCACGGAATCGTACTTCGCGAGGTTGCTCGAGGCCTCGGCCGGGAGGATGAGGTAATAGGCCGCGACAGCGTACTCGAAGTGGGGGGCGTCGATCTCGACGATCTCCGCGCCCTGGGCGGAGAGCAGCGCGAGAGCCTCTTCGAATCGAGTCTGCACCCCGGACTGCACCCCGTCGATCATGAGCTGCTTCACGACGCCGATGCGCAGGCCCTTGAGCGACGCGGGATCGGCGCCCTCGCGCGCCGCCTGCGCCATCGACGGCCACGCGAAGTCGAGCGACGTGGAGTCGTGGCGATCGTGCCCGGCGATGACATCGTGCAGCAGCGCCGTGTCGAGCACGGTACGGGCGCAGGGACCGATCTGGTCGAGCGACGAGGCGAGTGCGATAGCTCCGTAGCGGCTCACACCGCCGTATGTGGGCTTGACGCCCACCGTCCCGGTGAGTGCTGCGGGCTGGCGGATCGACCCGCCGGTATCCGAGCCCAGGGCGAGCGGCGCTTCGAACGCGCTCACCGCGACAGCGGATCCGCCGCCTGAACCGCCCGGTACGCCATCGAGCTTCCACGGGTTGCGCGTCGGACCGTACGCGGAGTTCTCGGTGGAGGAGCCCATCGCGAACTCATCCATGTTCGTCTTGCCGATGGAGACGAGACCAGCTGCACGAGCTCTGGCGACGGCCGTCGCGTCGAAGGGCGAGCGGTATCCCTCGAGAATCTTCGAACCGGACGTCGAGGGCATATCGGTCGTCACGAGCACGTCCTTGATGGCGAGCGGCACGCCCGCCAGCTCACCGAGCGACTCTCCCGCGGCGCGGCGGGCGTCGATCCCACGGGCGGCCGCGAGCGACGACTCGCCATCCGTCGCGAGGAACGCGTTGAGCGCATCGTCCACCTCGGTGATGCGGTCGAGGTGCGCGCGTGTCGCCTCCTCCGACGACACCTCGCCGGAGGCGATCCGTGCAGCGAGATCCGCTGCCGTCATCTGAACCAATTCGCTCATACCGGCCCTCACTGCTCCTCACCGAGAATGGAGGAGACGCGGAACATGCCATCGGTCGCCTCCGGCGCATTCGCGAGCGCTTCCTCCTGCGTCAGCACGTCGGAGACGACATCGGGGCGCGTGACATTGCTCAGCGGGATGGGATGGCTGGTCGCGGGCACGTCGGGCGTCGTCACCTCGCTGACCTTCGCGATGTGGGTGAGGATCGAATCGAGGTCGCTCGTGAGCGATTCGACCTCGTCCGGGGTGAGTGCGATTCGTGCGAGGCCCGCGAGATGTGCGACGGTGTCCGCCGTGATCTCGGTGCTCGCCGCGCTGGTTTCAGGCATGCTGCTCCATCGGGAGGGGTCATCTGGGAACCCCACCATCCTATCGGCGGGGGCAGGGGCGGGATCTCAGCAGCGCCCGGCGAGGTCGGACGGCAGCTCGGCGCCCGTCCAGGCCCCGTCTCGCGACCACAGTCCCGAGCATGCGCGGCGGTGACTCGTCACCAGGTGCGCGTCGACGATGCCGATCGCCGTCATGAGTGCGTACACGGTAGTCGGACCGACGAAGGCGAACCCGCGGCGTTTCAGTTCGCGCGCCAAAGCCGCCGACTCGGGCGACGTGGCCGGAACGTCGACATCGCGCTCGGGAGCAGGCGAGCGTTCAGGACGGAACGACCAGACGAGCGCAGCGAGCCCGCGTCCCTCCTGTTCGCGCAGACGCAGCGTCGCTCGGGCATTCGAGATCGTCGCTGCGATCTTCCGGCGGTTCCGAATCAGACGCGCGTCCGCCAGCAGACGACCGACGTCGGCTTCGCCGTACTGGGACACCCGTTCGACCGAGAAGTCGTCGAATGCCTCCCGGAACGCATCCCGCTTCCGCAAAACGGTGAGCCACGAGAGTCCGGACTGGAAGGCCTCGAGCGAGAGCCTCTCGAAGACCCCGTCGTCGTCGAACACCGGCATCCCCCATTCGGTGTCGTAGTACGCGGTCAAGAGCGGATCCTGGTTCGCCCAGGCGGCTCGCATCGGAACGGCGTCGTTCTCTTTCATCAGCACTCCTTCACGAGATCGGCACGGCGCTGCGCGGCGCGCAGTCCCGGCACATCACCTCACCGTAGCCGCGGAGTCTCGATACCTCCTCGCGTTCCGAGAACCTGTGGATAAAACGGCAAAATCGCGTTCAATCGTCGTCTGTGGACGAAGCTGCATCTCCCGTGAGCGCCGACGGACCCTGTGTCACCAGGAGAGCGAACTGCGCCGCATCGAGCACCGGAATGCCGAGCTCCTCCGCCTTCGCCAGCTTCGAACCGGCCCCGGGTCCGGCCGCCACGAAATCCGTCTTCTTCGAAACGCTGGACGCGGCCTTTCCCCCGGCGGCGATGATGGCCTCGGTCGCACCTTCCCGCGTGAAGCCCTCCAGCGACCCGGTCGCGACGACCGTGAGCCCTGAGAGCACCCCTCCCTCCGCGGCGGCACCCGGGCCGGCGTGCCCCGGCGTGGACCACTGGACACCCGCTGCGGCCCAGCGATCCACGATCTCGCGATGCCACTCGACCTCGAACCACGCCCGCAACGACTCCGCGATGATGCTCCCCACCCCATCGACTTCGGCGAGCGCCTCCTGCGTCGCCGCGCGGATGGCATCGAGCGAACCGAACCAGTCCGCGAGGGCGCGGGCCGCCACCGGCCCGACGTGCCGTATGTTCAAGGCCACGAGAAGACGCCAGAGGGGCTTGGTCTTCGCCTTCTCGAGCTCGGCGAGAAACGTCTCGGCGTCGCGCGACGGCAGCACGACGCGATGGTCTTTCCGCAGCCCGGCCTTGCGTCGTTCTGCAGGGGTCATCCCCTCGGCGGCGGGCGGATACTCGTACGCGACGCGCTGGAAGGGTGCGCGCCGCACGAACGCACCCGTCGCCTCATCGACGCGCTGCTCGCCGGTCTCGCTATCGCGGACGATCACTTCGATCGGCACGATCTCCTCGAGCGTGAGGTCGAAGAGACCCGCCTCGGTTTCGAGGGGCGGGACGGCGGGGATCTCCGGTTGCGTCAGAGCGGCTGCGGTGATCTCGCCGAGCACCTCGATGTCGAGCGCTCCTCGCGAGCCGATGTGCTCGACGCGCCCCCGCACCTGTGCGGGGCACGCACGCGCGTTCGGGCAGCGCAGGTCGATGTCGCCCTCCTTCATCGGGCGGAGCGGCATGCCGCACTCGGGGCATGTTTCCGGCATCTGCCATTCGCGCTCGGTGCCGTCGCGCAGCTCGAGCACCGCCCCCAGCACCTCGGGGATCACATCGCCGGCCTTGCGCAGCACGACGGTGTCTCCGATCCGGACGCCCTTGGCCTGAACGACCTGCTGGTTGTGCAGCGTCGCCTGGCGCACCGTGGACCCGGCGACCTTCACGGGCTGCATCACGGCGTAGGGCGTTGCGCGCCCGGTGCGCCCCACTCCGACGCGGATGTCGAGCAGGCGCGTGTGCACTTCTTCCGGCGGGTACTTGTATGCGATCGCCCACCTCGGGGCACGGCTGGTCTCGCCGAGTTCGCCGTGCAGGGACAGCTCATCGACCTTCACGACGATGCCGTCGATCTCGTGCTCGACATCGTGGCGGTGCTCGCCCCGATCCTCGATGAAGGCCACGACCTCGTCGACCGTCTCGAGAACACGCGAATGCGGTGACACTGGGAGCCCCCACGCCGACAGCAGGTCGTAGACCTCCGACTGATTCTCGATCGCCGGATCGGGCCATGCGCCGATTCCGTGCACGTACAGCGACAGCCTCCCCAGACGGTCGCGCATCAGTGCGAGCTCGGCGTCGGACTTCTTCTCCGAGCGCTGGCGCAGACTCCCCGCTGCCGTGTTCCGCGCGTTCGCGAATTCGGGATACCGAACCGGGATCTGCTCGGCGGCGCGCCCCTTCGCCATCTGCTCGGCGGCGAACGCCTCCTGCAGCTCGTGCTGGCGCTCGTTCAATTCGGAGAAGTGCGCACCGGTCAGAAACACCTCTCCTCGAACCTCGAAGAACGACGGAAAGCCGGTACCCGTCAGTGTGCGTGGTATCGCCGGGATGAGCTCCACGTTCTCGGTGATGTCCTCCCCCACGCGCCCGTCGCCGCGCGTCGTCGCGGTTTCGAGCACTCCGTCACGATACGCGAGGTTGATCGCCAGACCGTCGATCTTCAGCTCGGACAGCCATCGCACGGGGCGGCCCGCAGCGGCGGCGACCTTCACCGCCCACTCCCGGAACTCTTCGACGGAGAAGACGTTGTCGAGGCTGAGCATGCGTTCGGCGTGCTCGTGCTCGGGGAATCCCGCGGAGACCACGGCAGCGCCGACCTCGCGCGTCGGGCTGTCCTGGCTCGCGAGTTCGGGGAACGCGCGCTCGATGGCTTCGAGTCGATGGAACATCTCGTCGTACTCGGCATCGGAGACCAGGCTGGCCGCTTCCGAATAGTAGGCGGTGCGCAGGCGCTCGATCTGCTCCGAGAGACGCTCCGCCTCCTCGCGTGCCGCGTCGAAGTCGTCCGGGGTCTGCTGCGCGTTCGTGCTCACGCATCCAGTGTATGAGCGAGGGGAGACATTCAGGAGCGGGTTGCGGCGGCCTCGAGAGGTACTGCGCGATCGATGGTGAACTGTCCCAGAACCCGGGTTCCCACGTAGAGCACCGCGGTCTGTCCGGGGGCCACGCCCACGAGGGGCTCCGCGTGCTCCAGGTCGATGTCGACGATCACCTCGTGCGTCGCTTCGGCACGGTGCGATTCCGTCCGCTCGGCCTCGTGGATCGGAGCGAGCCGGGCGAAGGCCGGCACCGGGTCGGCGTGGGCGCGAATCTGCACATCGCAGCTGAAGCGCTCCGACAGCTCGAAGCCGGGTTCACCCGCCCAGCTGAAGCGACCGCCGGCGATCCGTGAGATCTCGAGCTGCTGCTTCGGGCCGACCACGACCTGATTCGACACCGGCCGGATCGACAGCACGTACCGGGGCTTCCCGTCGGGAGCGGGACGTCCGAGCTGCAATCCGCGCCGCTGGCCCACCGTGTACCCGTGCGCACCGTCGTGGCTGCCCACCACCTCGCCCGACTCATCCAGGATGTCGCCGGGTACCCGGTCGACATGCCCCGAGAGCCACCCGCGGGTGTCACCGTCGGGGATGAAGCAGATGTCATGGCTGTCCGGCTTGTGAGCCACCTGGATGCCCCGCTCGGCCGCTTCCGCTCGGATCAACTGCTTCGACGGCGTATCGCCCAGCGGGAAGTAGCAGTGCTCGAGCTGGCGCTCCGTCAGCACGCCGAGCACGTACGACTGATCCTTCGCCCATGCACTCGCACGGTGCAGCTCGGGCCCGTGCTCTCCTGCTGCGAGTGTCGCATAGTGCCCGGTCGCGACCGCGTCGAAGCCGAGCGCCATGGCCTTGTCGAGCAGCGCGGCGAACTTGATCTTCTCGTTGCAGCGCATGCACGGGTTCGGCGTACGGCCCGCGGCGTACTCGGCGATGAAGTCATCGACGACGTCTTCCTTGAACCGTTCGCTGAGATCCCAGACGTAGAAGGGGATGCCGAGAAGATTCGCAGCGCGGCGCGCATCCATCGCGTCCTCGATCGTGCAGCATCCTCGCGACCCCGTTCGGATCGTGCCGGGCATGCGACTCAGCGCCAGATGCACGCCGACGACTTCGTGACCGGCCTCGACGGCGCGGGCGGCAGCGACGGCCGAGTCGACGCCCCCGCTCATCGCTGCCAAAATCTTCACCAGAGCATTCTAATCGCCCGGCGCGCGCACGTCGACTCTGCGAATCGGGCGAGTGCCTCGGCGAGCGCAGCATCTCCAGCGCTCAGCCGGGCCATCGCCGGGAGTGTCAGCTGAGACCGGCCGCTCGAGCCGATCGCACCGCCTCCGGGAGTGCACGAATCAGCGCGTCCACCTCGGCCTCGCTCGTGCTGTGACCGAGCGTGAACCGCAGCGCTCCCGCTGCGACTTCCGGCTCGAGCCCCATCGCGAGCAGCACGTGCGAGATCTCCGCGACCCCCGCCTGGCACGCCGACCCGACCGACACCGATACTCCCGCGGCGTCGAGCAGGAAGACGAGCGAGTCCCCCTGGCACCCCGGAAATGTGAAGTGGGCATTGCCCGGCAGCCGCTGCGGGCCGACGGGGGCACCGCGGAGCACCGAAGCGGGGTCGGCCGCGCGCACGCCGGCGATGAGACGGTCGCGCAGGAGTTCGAGGCGTGCGATGCCGGACTGCCGGGGCTGCCCGTGCTCATCGAGCACCGATTCGAGCGCCGCCGCGAAGGCGACCGCGCCTGCGACATCCTGTGTGCCTGATCGGGAGCGCTGCTGACTTCCGCCGTGCATCAGCGGATCGGCGGTCACGCGTCGGCCCAGGATCAGCGCACCGACCCCCACCGGGCCACCCACTTTGTGCGCCGACAGGCTGAGCGCTGCAGCGCCCGATTCCGCGAAGTCGACCGGCACCTGGCCGAGGGCGGACACCGCGTCGACGTGAGCCGGAATGCCATGGGCGGCGGCGATCCGACACAGTTCCTGGACGGGCTGCACCGTGCCGACCTCGTTGTTCGCCCAGAGGAACGACAGCACGGCGACCCGATCCGCGCCCGCACTCGCGATCGCGGTCTCGAGCGCCTCGACGGAGAGGCGTCCGCTCGCGTCGATCGGGACTCCGACGAGCTGCGCACCCTGCGTGTCGCGCAACCACTCCGCCGCCTCCATCGTGGCGTGATGCTCGCCTTCTGCGACCAGCACCACTGGTCCCGCACCGGCGCGACGTCGAGACCAGTACAGTCCCTTCAGCGCCAGATTGATCGACTCCGTGCCGCCCGCCGTGAAGATGAGCTCCGCGTGATCGCAACCGACGAGGTGCGCGATGCGATCGCGCGAGGCCTCGAGCAGTTGGCTGGCGTGCTGTCCGTGCCCGTGCGTCGAAGCCGGGTTGCCGACCGTGCGGAGCGCCTCGGTGTAGGCGTGGAGCACGTGCTCGGGCATCGGTGACGTCGCTGCGTGATCGAGATACGCCCGCACGCCGGCTCTCATGCGTCGCCCGCTCAGTACAGGAGGTTCGCGAGGCGGCCGCGCGCCGCGGCGACGCGCGGATCGCTCACGCCCACGACCTCGAACAGCTCGAGCAGGCGACCGCGAATGACAGCGCGGCCGTCCGCGTCCTGCTCGGCGAAGAGATCGAGCAGACGCAGGAACGCATCCTCGACGTGCCCGCCCGAGACGTCGAGGTCCGCCACCCGGAGCTGCGCCTCGACATCCGACGGCGCGCTCGCCGCGCCGCTTCGAATCTCGTCGGCGGTGAGGCCCTGCAGACGATGCAGCAGCTTGACCTGCACGAGCGCCGCACGGGCGTCGGCGTCCGCCGGGGATCGCGTCAATACGGCCTCCCACTCGGAGATGGCCTGCGCGTAGTCGCCGCGCTCCGCGGCCTCGATCGCCGCGAGGTGCGCAGCGGGGATCTCGGGCTCGGCCGGCGCAGCGTTCTCGTCCTCACCGGCTTCCGGCGCGTTGACTCGCCCTGCGACCCCGTGCTGCTCGGCGAGCTGCAGCAGTTGTGCGTAGAACTCGCGCACCTGGTCCTCGGGAACGGGCCCTTGGAAGAGCGGCACGGGGCGCCCGCCGACGAGTGCGACGACCGTGGGAATGGCCTGCGCCTGGAAGGCCTGCGCCAATCCGGGATTGCCGTCGGCATCGATCCTCGCCAGCATCGCACGGCCGCCGAGCTCGCGCGTCACCTTCTCGAGTATCGCGCCGAGCGCTGTCGAGGGCTCGCTCCGCTGCGACCACAGCAGTGCAACGACCGGAACGACGTTCGAGAGCTGCGCGGCCTGCTCGAACGAGGCGTCGGTGATGTCGACCACGAGGGAGGGGACGTCGACGACGGACGCGCCTGACGCGCCGGTGGCACCCGCCCCCGGCGCACCCGCTGCGGAAGCCGGGCCCGTGTGCTGGGAGGACGCGCCGCGAGCCGCCAGGTGGCTGAGATCCACCCCTCCGCCGGGAATGCGCTCCGGAATCTGCTGGGTCATCGTTGTCGGTCCTTTCTCATGTTGTGAATCCTCGGCCGCTTCCGGGAACGACCCCCGCGGCCACCGGCTGACGCGGCCCGGTGTCGGGCTTCGAGCAGGCTAGTCGGATACGCCGACGAGCTCACTGGTCACGCCGAGCAGCTCGATCTTCGCACCGTCGGACTTGCTGGGGACGAAGAACAGCATCTGATGCGCGACCTGCTGCACGAGGCGCTCCTGCTCGCCCTCCAGGCCCGAGAGCGCGGTGATCGCTCCCTGCGCCTGCGGCTTGAAGCGCCCGCCGGCGGCGTCGACGATCTGCTCGTCGATGACGGTCGTCGCGACCAGCGCTCCGCCCGCCCCCGTCGAGAGCGCGACGGCGGGCGCCTCTCCCTGTCGAGCTGACGCGCTGTACTTCATCGTCTGCCCCTTCTCGTCCGACTGCTGCTGTGCAGAGGCCGCACGAGCTTTGCCGTAGTTCTCGAGCAGGGTGTCGCTCTGCAGGTCGAACAGGTCCGCCTCCGGCGCCTCGGCGCCGTTCTCGAGGAGGGAGGCGTACGCGTCGCCCACCTGAGCGGGAGGCAGTACGAGCGTCTCGATGTCGTTCGAGAGCAGCGCCGTGCCGTCTTCCGCCGGCGCTGCCTGCGGCATCGAAATACCGCCCCGCAGCGCGATCACGCGCGACACTTCGAAGTTCTCCTGCGGAGACTGCTGCGTCAGGATCAAGGCGAGCGACGGAGAGGTCTGCTCCTCCGTCGTCTCCTCGCCCTCGGCCGCGTCGGCCTCCGCCGCGCCGGAATCCTCAGAGCCATCCGCAGTGCCGTCGGCAGCCGCGTCCGCATCGGTCTTGCCCGAGGATGAGGCGACCGTGATGAATGCGGTGCGCGGCCAGGACTCGGTGCTCTGCACCAGTGCGTAGTCGAGTTCTTCGTCCGTGATGCGCGGCGGAACCACGGCGTACTCCGGCACCGCAGCGCGGATGGTGTAGTTCGCGGTGCGCTGGGCGAGCGCGTCGCCCACGAACCGTTCGCTGAGCGCCGCGGCATCCAGGTCGTCATCCCCCTGATTCGCAGCGGCCGAGATCTGCTCGACGATCCGGTGCAGTTGCCCCTCGGTCACCGGCACCGGCGCGATCGAGGACGGCTGCGCGGTCGGCGTCTCCTCCACAGTCCTCGGGCCGACCTGCGGCCAGTAGTCGGCCGAGCATCCGGTCAGTCCGAGCACCGCGGCGATGCCGAGAACCGGCACCACGCGTCGCGCTGACAGCGCACGGCGCTTCGGGGACCGCGTGCGAGCGGACGCCGCGCCGGAGCCCGCACGATCCTGCAACGACATCGACATACGTTCTCCTCGGGATGCTGCTTCGGTATCGGAATCCACTCGCGGCGATTCCGCCCGACTCCGACGTTTCGGTCGCGCGAAGGTGTTGCGCAGGCCCTGCAGCGGACCGCGTCGCCCGCGCCTCGGACCGAGCCCGCGCCGATCGTGATCGATCGCGAGCAGATAGAGCACCGCGCCGACGACCGCGAGAAGACCCCCCGCCGCCAGCAGCGGCCCGGCCCACGGCGTACTGCGATCCTGCGCCCACACCAGCGTCAGTTCGCTCGGTACCGGATCCGTCCCGTTGGTCGCGATCAGCACCGACTGGTCCACGGCGATCGAGATTGGCACGCGAAGCGTCTCCGTTTCGTTCTCCGCTCCCGCCGAACCGCCGACGCCGTCGATGTAGCGCGAATCGAGCCACAGGTCGCTGCCCCGCGGGTCGAGACCCTCGGCCGCCTCGTCGGGCGCGGTCGCTTCGGCACCCGACCCGGCGACGGACGACTCGACGGGAGCGCCCGGGATGAGGGCGGTGAGGAGTCGCTGCTGTCGCTGGTCGATCGTGAGTTCGGCATGCGGGAAGGGTGCCAGCCACGCATCGACGTCGCGCGTCATCGCCGTGGCGACGAACGCGTCGGCGCCCTGCACGACGACGTTCGCCTGCCCGGGGACCTTCGCGAACTCCGTTCCATCCACGACGGCGAATGCCGCCTCCGACTGGGTGTCGACGGGCAACCTGATCTCGGCCGGACCGGCGAGAAACGTGCGCTGCCCGAGCCCCAGGAGCAGAAGCACTCCAGACAGCACGAGCACTGCGATCGCAAGCGCATGTCGCACGGGATCTCCTCTACATTCGCGTTCGTCCGGGCCGAGCGACGGCCGCCGCTCGGCCCGGACGCGGTGGTTCAACCTCCAACGGTACCCGAGCTTCCCGGGCGTGACATGAGGACGCCGAATTCCGCCGGCTGCGAGCAGACGCTTCGCAGGTCCGGCTCCCCCGTGATGCCGGGTCCGTTACGCTATCGTTGGGGGGCAATCGTGTTCTCGTCGCGACCCCGTGGGTGCGCGACGACTTTCAGCCATCGGAGGGCCCGTGTCCGAACCAGCCCAGCAGTTCTCCCCTGCATTTCGCGGGTACAACCGTGAAGAGGTCGACGAACGAGTCAGTGCGCTCACCGGCCACATCGCGACACTGCAATCGCACCTCGAGTCCCTGCAGCAGGCTCACCAGCAGGCTTCGCAGGTGGGGAACGAGCAGCGGCAGCTCATCGCGGACCTGCAGGAGCAGGTGGCCGAGCTCGGCGCCTCGGGATACTCGGGACTGGGATTGCGGGTTGAGAAGAGCCTCCAGGTCGCGGAGGATCACGCGCAGCGGCTGATGGCTCAGGCCGACCTCGATGCAGAGAAGCTGCGCCGCTCGTCGGAGGAGGAGAGCCATCGCGTGCTCACCCAAGCGCAGCGCCGCGCCGATGAACTGCTGACCTCCGCTTCGGAGCAGGCGGAGGTCATCCTCACGGGAGCACGGAACGACGTCGCGACGCAGAGTGCCGCCGCGAACGCCGAGCGCGAACGTCTGCTGGAGGAGGCTCGGCGGGAGGCCGAACTGACCCGCAGCAGTGCCGAGCGCGAGGCGCTCTCCGAACGGGAGACGGCGCATCGGGACGCACAGGCCGCGATCGCCGCAGCCGAAGCGCAGGCTGAGCGCATCACCACCGAGTCGCGTGCGGCGGCGAACGAACTGCGCGCGCAGACCGAGATGCAGGCGGAGGCCTTCGAGCGCCAGCGCGCTGAGAACGAGCGCGAGGCCGAGCTCGAGCGGGCCCGCCTCGTCCAAGAGGGCGAACGCGCTCGCGCCGAGTTCGAGGCGCGTCGCCAGCGCGAGGAGGCGGAGCTCGAGGAGCGCTACACGGAGCAGCAGCGCGCACTCGAGGCCGATATCGACGCGCAGCGCCGCGCACTCACGACGGAGGTCGAGACCCTTCGCGGGCGCATCGCGCAGGAACGCGCCGAGCACGACGCCGCTCTGCTCCAGGAGCGCGACAGCCACGACCGGCGCCTGCGCGCCGAGATGCAGACGCACACCGATCGCATCACGCAGGAGCGCGACCAGCACGAGGCCGGCATCGCGCGGGATCGAGAAGCACTCGCGCAGGAGCTCGCCACGCAGTCCGCGCAGGCCGAACGCGAGCGGGATCGCGCGGACGCCAGGGCAGCCGAGGACCGCGCGGCGGCCGCGGCGAGTCTGGACGCGAAGCTTGCGGCGAAGCGCGAGGATCACGATCAGCTGCTCGCACGCGAGTCGGCGGCGCACCGGGCAGCGCTGTCGGACGAGCGGGACGCGCATGACGCAGCGATCGCAGATGAGCTCGCGGAGCACCGCGAGCTCATCTCCCGGGAGCGGCAGGAGCACGACGCGAGCATCAGCGCGGAGCGCGCCGAGCACGAGTCGTCCATGAGCTCCGAGCGCGCTGCGCATGACGCAGCGCTCAGCGACGAACGCGCCGCGCACGAGGCCCGGCTCGACGACGAGCGTCAGCGCCAGGAGGTGCGCCTCTCCGACGAGCTCGCCGCGCACGTGTCGCGACTCGCGCAGGAGCGCGACGCCCACGAGACATCGATCGCGGAGGAGCGCAGTGCTCACGATGCGGCGATTGCACGGGAACGCTCCGAGCACGAGGCCGCCCTCCGATCGGAGCGCGAATCGCATGACGAGTCGATCGCAGCGGAGCGCGAGGCCCACGACAGCCGTATCGGCCAGGAGCTCGAGGCGCACCGAACGGCGATCGCGAGCGAGCGAGACGCTCACGACGCCGCTCTCGCTGCTGAGCGTCAGGACCATGAATCGCGTATTCAGAGCGAACGCGCCGAGCACGAGATGTTCATCGCTTCGGCCCGCGCCGAGCTCGCGAGCGAGCAGGACGCCCAGCGCACGGCGTTCTCCGCCGAGCTCGCCTCAGAGCGCCAGGCGCACGACACCCGGCTGGCGGCAGAAGTCGCATCGCACGAGGACCGATTGGGATCCGAGCTGGCCTCCCATCAGGATCGCGTGATCTCGGAATGGGACGAGCACCGCACGCGGATCGCAGCAGAGCTGACCGCCCACGAGCGGGAGATGAGCGAGTCCCGCGCGGCGTTCGCACGCGAGCAGGCGCGCGAACAGCAGAATCACGCGGCGAGAATCGCCGACGAGACGACGGTCCACGAAGAGCGACTGGCTGCGCAGGTTAGGGAGCACGAACAGCGTCTCGCGGATGAGCGCGCTGCTGAGACGGAGCGTCTGCGAATCCAACGGGACGAAGCGGCTGAGACCCTGGGTCTCGAACGCGAGAGCCTCGAACTGCAGATGGAGCGGGAACGAGCGCGACTGGCGGACGATCTGACGCGAGAGCGCGAGGAGCACGATCGTGCGATTGCGGCTGCCGTGGCGCAGCACGAAGCGGACCTGCGACGCGAACGGGATGAGCAGGCCGCTGCAATCGCGCGCGAGGTCGCGGCGAAGCGCGCCGCGGTCACCGAGGAGACCGATCTGCTGCGCGCGGATACCGTGGCCGAACTTGCCGAGCACCGGGCTGCAGAAGAGGCCCGTCTCGCGGAGCTCCGGGAGCGCACCGAGGACGCGGTGCGGCAGATGACCGAGCGCATCGAACGCGAGAGTGCGGCATTCAGCACCGACACCGCTCAGCAGCGGGAGGCGTTCGAACGCGACCTCGCAGAGCGGCAGCGCGCGGCGTCCGAGACCGCGCAACGCGAACTCGAGGCCACCCGAGCCGAGCTCGCGGAGCTCACCTCCCAACTCGACGCCGCACGCGAGGAGTACGAGCGCCTGAGTTCGGAGGCGACACAGGATGTTCGCAACGTACGGGCGGCGGCAGAGCGACAGGCGGCGGAGGTCATCCTCGAGGCGGAACAGCGAGCGCAGACGACGTTCGCAGCCGCGGAGGATCGAGCGACGAAGGTGCTCGCCGCGGCGGAGGACCGCATGACGCAGCTGAAGGTCGAGCGCGGCGCTGTGGCGCGTTACTTCGAGAGTCTCGGCGAAGTCATCACCAATGCGCAGAAGATGAGCACCGTCGCCGGGCGGCTCGTCGCGCAGCCGATCGCTGAAGCCCTGCCGATGGACGAGAATCAGGCGTTCGCGGACGATTCCGCCGACGAGTCGCAGTCATCGCACGACAGCGATCATGCCGACGAGAACCGGTCGAGCAACGACTAGCGCTGCAGCCGCTCTTCTTCCACCTCGGTCGGAAGCGGAGTGACTGCGGTCCCGACCGCGGCCACGACCTCATCGAGCACGCGCCGGGTCTGCTTCTCCCCGACCCACAGGTGCCGGCCGCCTTCGACGGGAATCAGCGTCATCCGCGGCACGCTCGCGAATCGCTCCGCGGCTTCGGGGGGACGCAGGAAGTCGTCGAACTCGGGGATCAGCGCGACGAGGTCAGGGGTGGCCTCCTGCCATGCCGCGACGTCGTCTGCGCTCGCCCGATGCAGCGGCGGCGAGAGGAGAATCGCGCCCTCGATGTCGTGCGCGAGGCCGTACTTCAGCGCGAGTTCCGTGCCGAACGACCAACCGAGCAACCACGGGCACGGCAGCGATCGATCCTCGACGAATGCCATCGCCGCGGCGACGTCCTGCTCCTCCGAAACGCCCTCTCCGAACTCGCCCTCGCTCGTACCGCGCGGTGAGGACGTGCCGCGCGTATTGAATCGGAGTACCGCGAGATCGGCGAGGTCGGGAAGCCGGTTCGCCGCCTTCCGCAGGATATGCGACTCCATGAATCCGCCCGCAGTGGGCAACGGGTGCAGGGTGACGAGCGTCGCTCTCGGCTCCCGGTCGAGCGGGAGCGCGAGCTCGCCGTAGAGCGTGAGTCCATCGGCGGTGTGCAGTTCGATGTCTTCGCGACGCGACCGCAGCACCGTATTGCTCGAGATCTCCACCATGACGCATCACCCTTCGCTTCGCCTCCGCCGGACCCGTCCAGCCTATCCGGATCCCCAGTGCCGCTCTGGCAGGATAGATTCCATGGCACTCACTGCAGCAGCTGACGGATCTGCACTCGGCAACCCCGGTCCGGCCGGCTGGGCCTGGTACATGGACGACGCCCAATGGCGTGCCGGCGGATGGCCGCGTGCCACGAACAACCAGGGCGAGCTGATGGCAGTGCTCGATCTCCTCATCGCCACTGCCGACCGAGCCGAGGAGCCGCTGCGCATCCTCTGCGACAGCCAGTACGTCATCAACTCCGTGACGCAGTGGATGCCCGGCTGGAAGCGGCGCGGTTGGCGCAAGGCCGATGGGAAACCGGTGCTCAACCGCGAGCTGCTCGAGCGTCTCGACGCGGCCATGGCCGGGAGGAACGTGTCGTTCGAATGGGTGAAGGGGCACGCGGGTCACCCGCTCAACGAAGCCGCCGACCTCCGGGCGCGCGCCGCGGCGACGGCGTTTCAGGCGGGACGGGAGCCGGACACGGGCCCGGGCCTGGCTGGAGCATCGCCCGCATCGCCCGTCATCGACGCACCCCGGGCGGCCGCGCCACCGACGCTGTTCTGACCGCGTTAGCGCACACGCCAGCAGTGCGCGTGATAGTGACGGCGCTCTCGCACTGCGACCTCGTCGCCGAAGAAGTCATCGGCACGCCAGGCGACGACGTGCGGCTGCCCCACCGGAATCTCGATGACGCATGCCGGGCAGAGGTACTGCTTCTCCGCGCGATGCGCCGGGATATCGCGCACGAACCACTCGGCACCGGAACGCGTCTCGGTGCGGGCGCCGCCATGTGCGAGCCTCGTCACGTCAGATCTCGGTACGAGCGCCGCGCGCTGGTACTTATTCGGTCGACGGCGCTTTGCCACGACGCCGGATCACCACCAGTGGTTCGCGGTCCAGAAGTCGTACGCCGCCTTCCAGCTCCCGTAGCGGTCCATCGCGTACCCGTTCGCCCAGCGCAGGTTGTCGACCGGGTCGTACCCGTTGCCGGGAACCTTGCTGCACGGCAGCGCTTGGATCAGACCGCATGCACCCGAACTCGCGTTCGTCGCGTTGGGGTTCCACGAGCTCTCACGCGATGCGATGTAGTCCACGTAGCCCCAGTCGGCTTCGGGAATGCCCGCGGCAGCCATCCACTCGGCCGGAGACCCTCCTCCCGAGTACTTGGGCGGCGCGCCCGGCGACTCAGCCGGTTCGGGCGATTCTCCGGACTCGCCTGACGCGTCTTCGGCTTCCTCCGCCTCTTCGGCAGCCTTGGCCGCCTCAGCCGCTCGCTTCGCCTCCTGCTTCTTGCGCACCTCGGCAGGATCGGGGAGCTCGACGACCCCCACCTCCGTGTACACGAGATCCGCTTCGTCTGAGGCCGCCGGCGTGAACTTCTGATGGATGCGCTCTTGGAAGGCGAGGGTCTCGGCATCGGCCGGAGCGCTCGGCATCGCGAAGGGTGCGACGACCGCGGCACCCAGGAACCCGGATACCGCGAGCACCGCGATCGGAGCTCTGAGCTTCGACCAGCGGGACACGGGAGCAAACTTCACGATAGCCACAATGTAACGATTCTATCTCGGGAGCGACGAACGGACAACTGCAACCATGATGTGCACCCGCGCCGAGTCCGCTCGGACCTTAGCGCGTGGCGAGGATCAGCTCGACGACCGCGTCGAGCAGCGCATCGACCTGCTCCTCGTCGTACCCGCGCCACTGCGAATGGAACACGACGTCTCGCACCTCCGCGGGTTCCAGAGCGAGTTCGCGGCGGTCGAACATCTCCGACACACGATCGAGAAAGGCATCGACCTGCGATCGCCGGTACCCCGTTGCGAACATCCCCCGTCGGCGGAAGCGCTTGCCTCTCGGGCGCGTGATCCGTCCCCGCACCTCTGACAGCAGCTGGCGCGTCTCATCCCACCAGGCCTCTTCGCCCGCGGCTCGCACACGCGCTCGGCGTTCCCGCTCGTAGAAGACCTCCTCCAGGCGATCCATCGCGGCGTCGACGTAGCGCGGCGCATACCCCCCGCGTTTGACGGCGAACGCGCGGCGTCGCACCGTCTCGGAGGTCATCGCGCTCCCCTCGCCCGCGCCCTCGTACGCGGATCGGGCCTCCTCCAGGAAGCGGTCGACCTGCTCCTGCTGATAGCCGAGCTGCGATCCGGTCGCGAGCGGAAACGAGGTGTGCACCCGCCCATTCTGCACGTCGGCCGTGTCCGACTGCTGTGAACGGCGCGCCACTTACACGACTCCCAGGGCGAGGGCGACTCCGTAGACGCCGACAGCGGACGGCAGCAGCGAGTCGAGACGGTCGAGAAATCCGCCATGACCAGGAATCCAGGAACTCATGTCTTTCACCCCTAAGTTGCGTTTGATGAGGGACTCGGTGAGGTCCCCCCCAGTGGCCGTGAACAGCACCACAATGCCGATGATGGCACCCACCCACCATGGCTGCCCGAGCGCGAGTACGGAGACGAGCACACCGGCTCCGGTCGCGACGACCGCCGCGCCCGCGAAGCCCTCCCACGTCTTATTGGGGCTGATGCGCGGAGTCATCTTGTGCCTGCCGAGCGTCACGCCGGCAGCGTACGCGCCGATGTCGACCGACACGACGACGACGACCAGCGCGAACACCCACCATTCGCCGTGCTCAGCGAGCACCAGCAGAATCGCGAACGAGGCGAGGAAACCGACGTACACGAGCGTGAACCAGCCGGAGAACACGTCGCGCACCAGGGTTCTCGCCGGCGCCTCCCATCGAGGCACGAGTCCCTCGACCAGTCGCCACAGGATGAGCAGCAGCGAGCCGGCGAAGAGTCCGAGCAGCATGCCCTCCGGCCCCCAGAACGCGGCACCGCCGACCACGACGAGCCCTGCCGCGACCACACCGACGCGCGGCACGCGCCGGCCCGCCACGCGGAAGGCGGAGGCGAGCTCGACGAGCGCGATCGCGACCAGGATCGCGACGAGCACCACGAAGATCTGCTTGACCAGCAGCAGACTCGCGAGGAACACTCCCCCGAGAATCACCCCGGAGGCGATCGCGAAGACGAGGTTCCGACCGGCCCGAGCCTCGATGCGCGCGTTCGTCGCCTCGAGCTGAGCGCGAGTCGATTCGAGCGCGCTGCGAATCTCTTCGCGCTTCTCCGAGCCGGTCATCCCGGTCAGACCTCCAGCAGCTCGGCTTCTTTACGCTTGGAGGCTTCGTCGATCTGCTCGATGAACTGCTTGGTGACGCTCTCGAGCTCCTTCTCGGCCCGTGCGATCTCGTCTTCCCCGACCTCGCCCTTCAGCGCCTCGAAATCGTCCTTCCCCGAGCGACGCACGTTCCGCACCGCGACGCGGGCGTCTTCCGCCTTGCCCTTGACGATCTTGACGAACTCCTTGCGGCGCTCGGTCGTGAGCTCGGGAAGCGACAGCCGGATGACCGAGCCGTCGTTGGAGGGATTCGCGCCGAGGTTCGGCATATCCCGAATCGCCTGCTCGATATCCTTCATCGCGCCCTTGTCGTACGGCGTCACGATCAGGCTGCGCGCGTCCTGGTTCTGCACCGAGGCGAGCTGCGACAGCGGTGTCGGCGTCCCGTAGTAATCCACCTGCACGTTCTGCAGCAGCGACGGGTTCGCGCGTCCGGTGCGAACCGTGGCGAAGCTCTCCTTCGCGGATTCGACCACGCGACTCATGCGGTCCTTGACGTCGGCGAAGACTTCTTCGATCACGGTGTACTCCTTAGTGAAAACGCTCGGATTTCCAGCTTAGCGGGCGCCGCCCGCGAGGCCGGCGTCAGGCGTGGACGAGTGTGCCGAGCTCTGCACCGCGCAGCGCCGCGGTCACGTTGCCGGCCGGCTCCATGCCGAAGACGCGCATCGGCATCCCGTTGTCCATGCAGAGGCTGAACGAGGTGGAGTCGACCACCTTGAGCCCGCGCACGAGAGCATCGTTGTAGGTGATCTTCTCGATGAGCGTCGCATCCGGATCATGCCGGGGATCCGCCGTGTAGACGCCGTCGACGCCGTTCTTCGCGACGAGCACCTCGTCCGCCTGAATCTCCAGCGCGCGCTGCGCGGCGACCGTGTCCGTTGAGAAGTACGGAAGCCCGGCTCCTGCGCCGAAGATGACCACGCGACCCTTCTCGAGGTGGCGGATGGCGCGCAGCGGAATGTAGGTCTCGGCGACCTGCGTCATCGTGATCGCCGACTGCACGCGCGTCTCGACGCCTGCTTGCTCCAGGAAGTCCTGCAGCGCGAGCGCGTTCATCACGGTGCCGAGCATGCCCATGTAGTCGGCGCGCGCGCGATCCATACCGCGCTGCGAGAGCTCCGCACCGCGGAAGAAGTTCCCGCCTCCGACGACGACGGCGACTTCCGCGTCGTCCATCGCCGCTGCGATTTCGCGGGCGATCTGACTCACGACGTCAGGATTGACACCCAGCGTCCCTCCGCCGAAGGCCTCCCCCGAGAGCTTGAGCAGTACTCGACGCTTGCGATCGGCGGTCTTCGTCATATGAGGGATCTCCTTGCTTCGAACGTGGACGCCGGAGCGTCGTCGGGTTCCGGTCGCATCCGGAGCCCATATTAGTGCGGACACAGCACGGGACCCGAGCCGTGCGGCCCGGGTCCCGGTGTGAGTGGCTAGGCGCCGACCTTGCTGCGGGCGAAGCCGGTGACGGTGATGCCTGCGGCTTCAGCGACCTTCTTCACCTCGCGCTTATCGGCGTCGAGCGCGTGAACCTGCTCGTTGAGCGCGACCTGCTTGAAGAACGCGGTCAGACGGCCTTCCACGATCTTCGGCAGTGCGGCTTCGGGCTTGCCCTCGTTCTTGGAGATCTCCGTGACGAGTGCGCGCTCCTTCTCGACGTCCGCCTCGGGCACGTCCTCGCGGCTCAGGTACAGCGGGTCGGCGAACGAGATGTGACGCGCGATGCTGAGTGCAGCCTCGGCGTCGTCGCCCTCGTAGCCCACGACCACGCCGATCTGCGGCGGCAGATCCTTCGAGGTCTGGTGCAGGTACACCGTCGTCGCCGGCGCCTCCACCCGCGACAGCTTGCGCACCTCGATGCGCTCGCCGATGATCGCGGCTTCCTCGGTCACGACGTCTGCAACGGTCTTGCCCTCAGCGGGGGCTGCGAGAGCCTCCTCGACGGACGAGGCGCCTGCCGCGACCGCGGCGTCGAGGACGCGCTCCGCAAGAGCGATGAACTTCTCGTTCTTCGCGACGAAGTCGGTCTCGCAGACGAGTTCGATCATCGTGGCCGCGCCCTCGGACTGGCGAACGGCGACCAGGCCTTCGCTCGCCTCGCGATCGCCGCGCTTCGCGACGCCCTTGAGGCCCTTGAGACGCAGGATCTCGATGGCCTTCTCGACGTCTCCGTCAGCCTCGATGAGGGCGTTCTTGCTGTCGAGCATGCCGGCGCCGAGGCGATCGCGCAGCTCCTTCACAGCGGCCATGCTTACTGCAGCCATGTGTGACTCCTTCAGTGGTCGTTCGGTGAACGGAAATTATTCTGCGGCCGCGGTCTTCGCGGCAGCGTCAGCCGATGCCTCTTCTGCGGCGGGCGCCTCGGAAGCAGCCGGAGCCTCTTCAGCAGCGGGAGCTGCCGCGTCCGACGATGCCTCGGCGCCGAGCAGCTCGACCTCCCACTCGGCGAGCGGCTCTGCAGCCTGCTCGGAACCCTCGGAGGGCTTCTGGTGGCGCTCCATGAGGCCCTCAGCAGCGGCATCCGCGATGACGCGGGTGAGCAGCGCGACCGAACGGATGGCGTCGTCGTTGCCCGGGATCGGGTAGGTGACCTCGTCCGGATCGCAGTTGGTGTCGAGGATCGCGATCACGGGGATCCCGAGCTTCTTCGCCTCGTCGATTGCGAGGTGCTCCTTCTTGGTGTCGACCACCCAGAGCGCCGAGGGGGTCTTACCCATGTTGCGGATACCGCCGAGGGACTTCTGCAGCTTCTCCAGCTCGCGCTTCTTCAGCAGGAGCTCCTTCTTCGTGAAGCCGCTGGTCGTCCCCTCGAAGTCGAGCTGCTCGAGCTCCTTCATGCGCTCCAGGCGGCCGGTCACGGTCTGGAAGTTCGTGAGCAGACCACCGAGCCAGCGCTGGTTCACGTAGGGCTGGTTGACGCGCGTCGCCTGCTCGGCGATGGCTTCCTGCGCCTGCTTCTTCGTACCGACGAAGAGGATGTTGCCACCGCGGGCGACGGTCTGCTTCACGAAATCGTATGCGGCATCGATGTATCCGAGCGACTGCTGCAGATCGATGATGTAGATGCCCGAGCGCTCGGTGAAGATGAAGCGCTTCATCTTCGGGTTCCAGCGGCGGGTCTGGTGTCCGAAGTGGACGCCGCTGTCGAGCAGCTGGCGCATGGTAACGACGGCCATTGCCGTCCTCCTGTTCTGCACGCCCTCACGGGCGCGCCTATTACGGTTGTCATCGGTCGCGGATGCGACCCGATCCTGGTGCCCTCGGGATCCGCCGCCGCGCTCGAGACGAACACGGACCGTCGGCTTCACTCCGATGCGTGGGCACGCGAAGTCACCTCTCGCGAGGTGCTGCACCAGTGTACACCAGCTCGGGCGCCGTTTCAGTCGCTCACCGCCCGACGAACGTGCGGACATTCCCTTCCTCTCCACAGCCTCCCGCGATGTCCGTCGATGACCCCAGCGCATCGGCAGAATCTCAGCATGAACGTACGACCGAAGCACGCGGTGCTGATGCGCCGAACCGCGATGATGCTGTCGGCCGCGCTGACCATGGGCGCTCCAGCGGCGGCACTCCCGGCGTCTGATGTGGAGCTGCGCTGGTTACCGCCGCTCGAAACGGGGCTCGTGCTCCTCGAGCCCTTCCGCGCCCCTCCGCACGAGTACGGGCCCGGCCATCGGGGCATCGATCTCGCTGCGGACCCCGGAGCGGTTGTGCGGGCTCCGGCGGGCGGCACCGTCAGCTTCGCGGGAACCGTCGTGGACCGACCGGTGGTCTCCGTGCGCGTCGACGAGCATACGGTGTACTCGATGGAACCCGTCACCAGTGGACTGCGTCAGGGCGATTCCGTGGGAATCGGCTCGCCGATCGGCGTTGTGGATGATGGCGGGCACTGCGATTCGCGGTGCCTCCACCTCGGCGTCCGCATCGACGGCGGATACGAGAATCCGATGCGCTACTTCGTCAGCCGACCGGTGCTGCTCCCGTGGTGAGCACCCGCAGAACGGCGCATCCGAGCGCCGCTGCTCGCTCAGGCTCGCGGATGCGCCTGCCGGTAGCTCTGCGCCAGCCTCTCGGTCGAGACGTGCGTGTACACCTGCGTGCTCGACAGGCTGGAGTGGCCCAGCATCTCCTGCACCACTCGCAAGTCCGCTCCCCCGTTCAGGAGGTGCGTCGCGGCCGTATGGCGCAGGGTGTGCGGCCCCCGCGGCCCGCCGCCCGGCTCTTCGCTCAACTCGCGCGCCACCATCCGATACACCGCATTCGGACTCAGACGCCCTCCGCGATTCCCCACGAACAGAGCGTGGTGACCGCCCGGTGCGGGCTGATCGCCCCGGCCCTGCCCGGCGCGGGCGAGCAACGCGGGGCGGGCGGCGCGCGTGTACGTCTCGATTGCGCGCGCCGCCGGCCCGCCGTACGGCACGACGCGCTCCTTGCCGCCCTTGCCCAGCACCCGGACGGTGCGCGCGCCTGCGTCGAGGCCGGTCACCGGCAACGAGCACAATTCGGAGACTCTGAGCGCAGCCGCGTACAGGAGCTCGAGGACCGCATGATCCCGGAGCGACTCCGGATGATCCTCGTGGGCACGCGCTTCGACGCGAGTGAGGATGCGACGCATGCGGTCATCGGCGAGTACTCGCGGAAGCTCGCGCCCGGCCTTCGGAGCTCGGAGGCGGGAGGCGGGGTTTCCAGGGACGAGACGAGAGCGTTCGAGCCACGCTCCGAACGACTTCAGCGTCGCGACATTCCGGGCGATCGTCGTCGCTGCGAGACCCTGCTGCTGTCTCTGCCACAACCACTCGCGCATGAGCTCGAGGTCGCACGCGGCGAGATGCTCATGTCCCGCTGCCTCCGCGAAGACGACGAACCAGTCGAGGTCGCGTCGATACGCGCGCACGGTGTGCTCGGAGTATCCGTACTCGAGCTGCACTGCGGCGAGGAACTGCTCGACGGCCGCAGACAATCTCATGATCTCATTCTCGTCGTTGACGAGCCACTGCAGCGACGCGTGGACGGAGTGTCCGCTCCACCGCTGTCACGGCGCGGGGAGCAGGATCTGACCCGTTCCGGGTTCGGGCGCATCCGGGCCGGCGCCCGGCCGCCCCGTGAGGAAGCCCTGGATTTCATCGAAGCCCTCGAGCTTCAAGATCTCGCGCTGCTGCTCGGTCTCGACGCCCTCGACGAGCACCGTGGCCGTGAGCGCGTGCCCGAGCGCCAGAATCGCCCTGAGCACGTCCCGGGTGCGCGACGGCTGCAGACTCTCGTACAGCACGGAGCGGTCGATCTTCACCCGATCGAACCCGAATGACAGCAGCGTATCCAAGGAGGAGAAACCCGTGCCGAAATCATCGAGAGCGATGAGAACGCCGAGCTTCTGCAGCTCCTCGAATGTTGAGATGACCTCCCTGCGATGCGAGATCAAGGTCGATTCGGTGATCTCCAACTCGAGCCGGCTGGGAGACAGTCCACTGTCATCGAGTGCCCGTCTCACCGCAGCGAGGAACTGATCGTCGGTGAGTTGCGCTGCTGAAACGTTCACGGCGACTCGGGCCTGGTCCTGCCAGTTCGCAGCGTCCGCGCATGCGCGCCGCAGCACCCATTCGCCGAGGTGGACGATGGTCCCGTTGGCTTCCGCGATGGAGATGAACTCACCGGGATGCAGCATTCCGAGGATCGGGTGCTCCCACCGGATGAGCGCCTCCCACCCCACGACGGCCTCATCCTTCAACGAGGATTGGGGTTGGTACAGCAGCGTGAACTCGTCACGCGCGACGGCACCCATGATCTGCCGGCCGAGGAAGCGGCGGGACGCCGAATGCTCGAGCAGCCCCTCGCGGTAGCGCATCGCATCACTGGCCCCGCGTTCTTTCGCGTCGTACATGGCGGCATCCGCGCGGACGAGCAGTTCCGAGATGTCGCTGGCATCCCCCGGAAAGCGGGCGACGCCGATGCTGGCGGGAACGACTCTCGACTTTCCATGGAAGTGCACCGGCTCGCGCATCGCATCCGCGACCCCGTCCACGAAGTCGTCGACGGCCTGCGCGTCCGGCGTCAGCGCGGCAGCTGCGAATTCATCCCCGCCCAACCTGGCGGTCACGATCCCGAGTTCTTCTCTGCGATGCAGATTCTCGGCCGTGGCTCGAAGCAGTTCGTCGCCCGCCGCGTGGCCGAGCGTATCGTTGATCCGCTTGAAATCGTTGAGGTCGATGATCGCGACTGCGAACGGCGAACCGTCTGCGGACCACTGGCCGAGTTCGGAGAGGAACGCGGATCGGTTCCACATTCCCGTGAGGGGATCGGTGGAAGCGGCGCGCCGGAGCGCGTTCGAGGCTTCGCGGGCCACCGTGACATCGCGAGTGATCTTCGCGAACCCGATCACGACGTCCCGGTCGTCGCGCACCGCGTTGACCGTGACGTGCGCCCAGAACTGGGAGCCGTCCTTGCGCACGCGCCATCCCTCGGTCTCGAGGCGACCGTCGCGTTTCGCGATGGCGAGGATGCGTCCGGGCAGTCCATCGGCGCGGTCGTCGCCGGTGAAGAAGGTCTCGAACGGTTTTCCGACGATCTCCTCCCGGCGGTAGCCCTTGATCCGCTCCGCGCCCGCGTTCCAGCTCGTCACGATCCCGCCCGGGGAGAGCAAATAGATCGAGTAGTCCTGCACGGCCTCCACGAGATAGCGGAACATCTCGGCATCGCGGTCCATCGCGGCCTCTCCAAAGGTCGTACGACCGCTCTCACGATCTCTCCACAGCGGCTGCAGGCATGCAACCTCCGAATCCCCTCAGCGATTGTAGGGCCGTCGGAAGTCGGCCGCACCGCTGACACGCACCCGTCACTCGCGCGTCACGTTCTTCACTGCCGACGCGTCACTTTCATCGGGTGCACTGAAATTGTCACATAGTTGCTTTCTCAGTTGCTTAAATTATGTCACACTTGCTGTATGGGATACATGCTGCACGGTGGCCGTGAATACGAGTTCGAAGATCGCACCCTCGCTCACTTGAAGACAGTGATCGGTATGAAGCTTTCGAAGAGAGAGGGTTTCTTCCTGAGCTGGTCCGTCGACGCGAGTCGTGGCAGCGGTCGGCACGAGATCTGGATCTCCGAGCATGCTCCGATCGCCTTCCGCTTCAACGGGGGCAAGGCGCCTCAGATCAATCCGGCGTGGATCAAAGCGCTGCTGGCGGTCTCGTACACTCCACGGGGCCTCGTCGCGCTCTCGGAGACCGAAGCCACCAAATGGGCGCAGCGCAATCCGCTGCTCGCAGCCTGACTCCGGGGATCGACTCCCCGGCTGATAGGTCGAAGCCGGCGCCGCTCCCCGCCACCCGCCCCAGCAGTCACTCGCGTCGCACGAGCCGCCAGTGCGCAGCACCCCGGCCAGTCTCGACGCGAACAGCGAATCCGATCAGTTCGAGCTCGGCGAGCACCGCTCGAACCTCCTCGAGGACGAGACCTGCGGCGAGCGCGACATCCTCCGCACTCCGGTGCCCCCGCAGCGGCAGTGCGTCGAGCACACGACGATGCGCTGCCGATTGGCGCTCGCAGAGACCGTCGAGCAGCTGACCCGCCGCATCGCCGAGCCCGAGGAATTCTCTGAGTTCATCGGCATTCGTCACGAGGGTCGCGCCGTAGTCGCGGATGAGTCGATGGCAGCCGGCTGACGCGGCACTCGTGACCGGCCCGGGCACTGCGCCGAGGCTCCGGCCGAGTTCGGCTGCGTGGCCGGCGGTATTGAGCGATCCCGACCGCATGCCCGCTTCGGTGACGAGCGTCGCCGTGGCGAGCGCCGCGATCGAGCGGTTGCGCTGCAAGAAGCGCCAGCGCGTGGGCGCGGCGCCGGGAACCATCTCCGAGCACACCGCCCCCTCCGCCGCGATTCGGTCGAGCAGCTTCTCGTGCGAGGCCGGATATGCGCGATCGGCTCCTCCGGCGAGCACCGCGACGGTGGGCGCACCCGCGGCGAGTGCGGCTCGGTGAGCGACCGCGTCGATGCCGTAGGCAGCCCCGGAGACGATGGAGAAGCCGGCGGAGCCCGCGGCATCGACGAGTTCTGCGGTCACGCTCGTTCCGTATCCGGTGCACGCACGCGCGCCGACGACGGCGAGCCCCGTGCGGGCGAGCGCGGTGGCATCGCCGCGCACCCAGAGCACTTGCGGAGCGTGGACCCCGAGATCGTTCAAGGCCGTCGGCCACAGCGGAGATTCCGGCACGATGACCTGGAGCCCTGCGGCGACCGCGCGATCCAGATCCGCGATGGTCGCGGGGCGATCGAGGCGAGGGCGCCAGCGTGCGATCGCCGCTGCAAGGGATCGGCGGGTGATCTCGACTCCCACTGCGGCTGCCGCTTCCGCAAGCCGCTGAGGCGCCTCGTCACCGGCGAGCACATCCAGTGCCGGCGAGGCGCCCAGCGCTTCGATGAGCGTCCCGGCTACCGCGTCGCCGGGCTCGATGAGCCGGCACCATACGACTCTGGCGAGCAGCGCATCAGGCCCAGCCCCTCCTGCTGCGACGGCATCGCACAGTTCTCCTCCCGCCGATTCCCCCTCCGGCACGAGTCGGGTGAGCGCCGCGCGCTCCTCCGCGCCGGCGCGGATGCGCAGCCGTCGCGCGCTCACGCGAGATCACCTCCACGCAGCATCAGCGCCTGGGCGACTTCGGCCCGCCGTGGCCGCTCGGAGCCGGCCAGATCGCTCACCGTCCACGCCACCCGCAGCACGCGGTCGTAGCCCCTCAGCGTCAACGCACCGCGTGCCAGTGCATGATCCAGCACCGCTGTGTCCGAGCGCGGAAGTCGCATCCGCGGACAGCGCAGCCAGCTACCGGGCACCTCGGCGTTCACCGACCAGGGCGTCCCCGCCCATCGCTCTGCGGCGAGCGCCCGGGCTCCCACCACGCGCTCGCGCAGCTCAGCGCTGGGGGTTCGGCGCTCGCCGGGATCGTCGATCAGCACCTTCGATACGCGATGCAGGGTCAGACGCAGATCGATACGGTCTGCGAGCGGCCCCGAGATGCGGTGCCGGTAGCCCACCCGCACGCGCGGCGTGCACGTGCAGCTCACCGCCGTATCGGGCGAGCCGGCGTTGCCGCAGGGGCACGGGTTCGCCGCCAGCACGAGCTGCACCCGCGCCGGGAGCACCGTGCGAATGCGCGATCGATGAATCTCGATCGTGCCGGTCTCGAGCGGTTGCCGCAGCGCATCGAGGACGGTGCGGGGGAATTCGGGTGCTTCGTCGAGGAACAGCACGCCGTGGCATGCTCGCGTGATCGCGCCCGGGCGCACCTCGATGCCTTGACCGCCCCCGATGATGGATGCGGCCGACGCCGTATGGTGCGGGCTCTCGAACGGAGGTCGACGTACGAGGCGGAGCAACGGCGAACCTCCGAGCGACGCGATGCTGCTGGCCTCGAGCGCCGCCTCGTCGTCGAGCTCGGGGAGCAGAGTCGGCAGACGCGTGGCGAGCAGCGTCTTCCCCGCCCCCGGAGGCCCGAGCAGCGACACGTGATGTCTGCCCGCCGCGGCGATCACCAGGGCTTCGACCGCCTCCGGCTGCCCCACGACGTCTGCGATATCGACCCCGGCACCGGGAGCGGCGGGTTCGGCCTGCAGCGCGGCGGGAGCCTCAGCGCGCACGATGCGACCGCGATCCTGCGCTCCCCGGTACCACGCGACGGCACTGGCGAGGTCGGGTACTGCGATGACCTCGATGCCGGGCACGAGCGCGGCCTCGGCAGCGCAGGCCTCGGGCACCATGACCCGGAGGAAACCGCGAGCCCGAGCCGCAGCCACCGAGGAGAGCAGCCCGGCCGGCCGACGCAGCACCCCGTCGAGCGCCAGCTCCCCCAGGTGGGCGACGTCGCCGAGACCCGACGCGGGCAGGTGACGCGATGCGGCGAGCGCCGCGAGCGCGATCGCGAGGTCGAATCCCGACCCGTGCTTGGGAAGCGAGGCCGGCGCGAGATTCACGGTGATGAACCGGTCGGAGAGCGGCAGGCCGGCTTGCGCGGTGGCCGTGCGCACGCGAAGCTTCGCCTCTGCCAGCGACGCGTCGGGCAGCCCGATGATCGCGATACCCGGGAGCTGCTGCGAGACAGCGGATTCGACCATCACGGTGGTGCCCTCGAGCCCGGTGAGGGCGATGGACGCGGCTCGGCACACGACCCCGCTCACGAGATGCCCCGCAGATGGTCGATGTGCGGGGCATCTCCCGAGCGGAGGATGATGCCGATCGCGTCGACACGAAGACCGGAGGCGGATCGCGCATGCGCCCGCACCCAGTCCAGGAGCAGCCGGCGCAACCGCGCCGCTTTGCGCGCCGTGATGGCTTCGAGCGGGCTGCCGTACCCCGTGCCGCTGCGAGTCTTCACCTCCACCGCGACGACGACGCTGCGATCAGCGACGACGAGGTCGAGTTCTCCGTAGCGATTTCGCCAGTTGCGGTCGAGGATTCGGTATCCGAGCCCTTCGAGGTACTCGCCCGCGATCGTTTCACCCTGCGCGCCGAGCGTGCGATTGCGGGGAGGCGCCTCCTCGGTGTCGGCACCCCATTCCGTGCTGGTTCTCCGTGCTGCTGTGCGCTCCATGATGCACCTCCTGGCATCCCAGCATGGGCGCGATGCGGAGGGTGCCGAGCGGTGTCCTACCGTCTTGTGGAGAAGTCGACGGCGCGCGGGCGACAGGCGCGATGTGAGCGGAGCTCGGGTCGCGAAACCTACTCGTCCAGCGCGAGTTCCTGCGGCAGGGAGAATTCGCGGGCGGACAGCTCCTCGACGTTGACGTCTTTGAACGTGAGCACCCGCACCGACTTCACGAAGCGATCGGCCCGGTAGACGTCCCACACCCACACATCGGTCATGGAGAGCTCGAAGTAGAAGTCGCTTCCCGCATCCTGCCGCTTGAGGTCGACATCGTTCGCGAGGTAGAAACGCCGCTCGGTCTCGACGACGTAGCGGAATTGGCTCGCAATATCGCGGTACTCGCGAAACAGCGACAGTTCGGCCTCGCGCTCGTAATCGTCTAGCTCGTCCTCGTTCATCCCGTCCATCCTACGCCGTCGGAGAGACAGGATTCGAGTGCCGTTCGCACGCGACGCGCCAGTGGTCGCGAGATTGACTTATTCGAACATATGTTCGAATATACCTGCATGAATTCCCTCGCGACCGTTCGCTCGCTGCAGCAGCGCATCTCCGAGATGCAGCCGGTGCGCCTCGACGCCCGCGTGCTTCCCACGTCGGAGGGATTGCGCCCGCTGCTCCCCGGAGGAGCTCTGAGAATGGGCGCGAGCTATGCCGTACAGGGCTCCCGGCAATTGGCGCTCGCGATGCTCGCAGAGGCATCGACGTCGGGAGCGTGGTGCGGCGTGATCGGCGACTCGTCGTTCGGCGCGGAAGCCGCCGCAGCGCTCGGCATCGCACTCGAACGCTGCGTCGTGATCCCGCATCCGGGTGATGATGCACTGGGCCTCACCGGGGCGCTCGCCGAGATTCTCACGGTCCTGCTGGTCACCGCACCGTCCCCTCCGAGCCCCGGCGAGGCGGAGCGCATCTCCGCACGTCTGCGCGAGCACGACGCTGCACTGGTGGCGGTCGGCGAGTGGCCGCGCCCCGAATCCACGCTGCACGTCACGGCGTCTCGATGGGATGGTCTGGGGCGCGGCCACGGCATGCTCTCGAATCGGGAGTTGGTGGTGCAGTCGCAGGATCGCCTGGGCGCGAGGAGGCATACCGTGCGATTCGAGCACGGAGCCGTCGTCGCTCCCCGCACCGCACCGGTCAGACGTCTGGGCGCACGATGAACGCGGAGCGCACTCTCGTCGTCTGGGTTCCCGACTGGCCCGTGCACGCCCTCCTGCGCGATGACGGGGCCGACGGCCTCTCCCCCGACGCGCCGCTCGCGCTCACCGCCAACCATCTCGTCGTCGCCTGCTCGGCCGCCGCACGCAGGGAGGGCGTTCGCACCGGCCTCCGCGAACGCGAAGCCCAGACGCGCTGCCCCGAACTCGCGGTGTACCCGCACGACCCCGAGACCGATGAGCGACGATTCGCCCCCATCGCCACGGCCCTCGAGCAGCTCGTGCCCGGCATCGAGGTGGTGCGCGCCGGGCTCTGCGCCATGCGGGCACGCGGCCCGGCGCGCTATTACGGCGGAGAGGCACCCGCCGGAGCAGCGGTGCTGCACCTCGCGGCGCAGCTGGGGCTCCCGGATACGCGAGTCGGGATCGCGGACGGCCGGTTCACGGCCGAGCAGGTGGCGCGCTCCGCCTCGACCGACCCCGGTGTATCCGCTCCGGCCGATGGCCTGCGCATCGTCGACCCCGGTGGATCCCCGGCGTTCCTCTCCCCGCTCCCGGTCTCCCGCGCAGTGGATGCCGGGCTCGCCGAGACCCTGCAGGGGCTCGGCATCCGCACCCTCGGCGCGCTGGCCGCACTCCCGGAGGATGCGGTTCGTCAGCGGTTCGGCCCGCACGGGCTGGCCGCGCATCGTCGAGCATCCGCGTCCGGCGTGGGCTCGGGGAGCGAGGTGCGCCCCCGACCCCCCGCTCGCGAGCTCTCAGTGGAACTGTCGTTCGACACCCCGATCGATGCTGCCGATCAACTCGCATTCGCGTGCAGCACGCTGGCGGAGCGGTTCATCGGGGGCCTCACCGAGGACCGCCTGGTGTGCACCGCATTGCGCGTCGAGCTCACCGACGATGTCGGAGCCCGGCACGAGCGCGAATGGGCGCACCCGAGACACTTCACGGCTGCCGACACCATCGGTCGTATCCGGTGGCAGGCCGCTTCGGCGACGAAGGAGACCGAGCGCGGTGGCGCAGGGGTCACGAAAGTGCGCATCACTCCGGTGCACACCGACAGAGCCGCATCTCACGAGCCGGGTCTGTGGAGCACGGAGCCCGACGAGCGCGTGCATCACCACCTCAGTCGCGCCCAGAGTCGTCTCGGGCACACGGGGGTGGGAACGATCGCGCTCGCCGGCGGGCGCCTCCTCGCGGATCGACAGCGCTTCGTCCCCTGGAGCACGACGCGCGTCGAACGCGGGGCCGCTCGTGCGTCCGCCTCCGGTCCCTGGCCGGGAGCGCTCACCGGCCCGGCGCCCAGCCGAGTATTTCCCGAAGCGATTCCGGCTGCGCTTCTGGATGCGTCGGGAGCTCCTGTGAGGATCGACGCCGACGATCTGCTGACCGCGGAACCCGCGCACCTGCGAGTCGCCGAGGCCGCATTCGAGTCTCCCGTTACGGCGTGGTCACCGCCCTGGGTGGTGCGGGAGCGGTGGTGGGAGGGCGCTCCCGCACGCTTCCGCCTGCAGGTGCAGCTCGCCGATGGGGACGCCTGGTTGCTGGTGTTCCGCACCGGCGCCTGGGCGGCGGAAGGTCGATACGACTGATTCCGCGTCATATTCCGATCACTGATCCATCTCTGTTGGAGGCCGCATGCGCTGGAGCAATTCCTCGCTCTCGTGGGATGAGTTCGAACGTCGACTCTCCGGCCGCGCTCCTGATGCGGTGGGTGCCGCGGGCGCCGCGGGCGCTGCGGGTCCCACGGGTACTGCGAGCGCCGCGGGCGCCGATGCCCGCACGCGGCGCGCTCCCGATGAGCAGGCAGTCCCCGCACCACCGAATCCCGAGACGGTCGTACCCTACGCAGAACTCCACACCCACTCGCACTTCAGCTTTCTCGACGGATCCTCATCTCCCGAACAGCTCATCGACGAGGCGGCCCGTCTGCGGCTCTCAGGCATCGCCCTCACCGACCACGACGGCTTCTACGGCGCGGCCGCGTTCGCCGACGCCGCAGACGCTCACGCGCGACGCTCCCCCGACGCCGCTCCGCTCACGGTCTACGGCGCCGAGCTGTCGCTCGGTCTCGATGCGCCGCAGCTCGGCGCCGCCGACCCCATGGGCACCCACCTGCTCGTGCTCGCCCGGGGCGCGAGCGGCTATCACCGGCTGGCGGCCGCCATCACCGAGGCGCAACTCGGCGGTGGCGAGAAGGGGCGCCCGGTCTACGATCTCGAGGCCCTCGCAGCTGCGGGCGGGAACGAGTGGGCGATCCTGACGGGCTGCCGCAAGGGCTCCCTGCGCCGCGCCCTCGACAGCGCTTCGACTCGCGCCGCCGGGGATGCGCAAGCGCTCATCGAGCTCGATCGACTCACCGCGCTCTTCGGCCGCGACAACGTGCACGTCGAGCTCACCCATCACGGGCATCCGGGCGACGACCCGCGCAACGACCGGCTCGCCGAGCTCGCCGCTGCACGAGGCCTTCCCACCGTGGTCACCGGAAATGTGCACTACGCGACCGCAGCCGATGCGCCGCTCGCCGAATCCATGGCGGCGGTACGTGCTCGGCGCAGCCTCGCAGAGCTGGATCCGCACCTGCCCGCCTCCGGCTCCGCCCACCTGCGCAGCGGTGCCGCGATGCTGCGGCGCTTCGCCAGGCACCCCGACGCCATCGCCCGCACGGTACCGCTCGCCGCGGAACTCGCGTTCCCATTGCGCGCGGCCCGACCGCGTCTCCCGAAGCTCGACGTGCCCGACGGCCACACGCAGATGAGCTGGTTGCGATCCCTCGTCTGGGAGGGCGCCGAACGGCGGTACGGCATCGCACTGCCGGAGAGCCACCGATCACGCATCGAACGGGAGCTCGAGGTCATCGAGCAGAAGGACTTCCCCGGCTACTTCCTCATCGTGCACGATCTCGTGCGCGAGGCGCGCAGCCGGGAGATCCTCTGCCAGGGGCGCGGATCGGCGGCGAACTCCGCCGTCTGCTTCGTGCTCGGCATCACCTCGGTGGATTCGATCTTCTACGATCTCCCGTTCGAACGCTTCCTCTCCAGCCTGCGCGACGAAGAACCCGACATCGACGTGGATTTCGACTCCGAACGGCGCGAGGAGATCATCCAGTACGTCTACGAGCGCTACGGACGGCGCAACGCCGCGCAAGTCGCCAACGTCATCACCTACCAGCCGAAGGCGGCGATCCGCGACGCTGCGAAAGCGCTCGGGTACAGCGCCGGGCAGCAACGCGCGTGGACGCGCGGGCTCGAGCGCCACCGCACCATCGAGGAGGACCCGGAGAGCCCGATCCCGATCTCCGTGCAGCGTCTCGCCCAGGCCTTCCAGAAGGCGCCGCGACACCTCGGCATCCACTCCGGAGGCATGGTGCTCACCGAGCGCCCCGTCGGCGAGGTGTGCCCCATCGAGCACGCGCGCATGGAGCACCGCACCGTGCTGCAGTGGGACAAGGAAGGCTGCGAGACCATGGGGCTCGTGAAGTTCGACATGCTCGGGCTCGGCATCCTCAGCGCGCTGCGGCACACGTTCGACATCATCGCCCAGTCGACCGGCGAGCAGTGGACCTTCGACACGGTGCCGAAGGAGGAGGGCGGGGTGTACGACATGCTCTGCCGCGCCGACGCCATCGGCGTCTTCCAGGTCGAGAGCCGCGCGCAGCTGAACACGCTCCCCCGTCTGCTGCCGCGTCGGTTCTACGACCTGGTCATCGAGATCGCCCTGATCCGCCCCGGGCCGATCCAGGGCGGTGCGGTGCACCCGTATCTGCGGCGCAAGAACGGTCAGGAGGACGTGGTCTACCCCCACCCGAAGCTCGTGCCGGTGCTCGAGCGCACACTCGGGGTGCCGCTCTTCCAGGAACAGCTCATGCAGATGGCGATGTCCGTGGGCGGATGCAGCGGCGAGGACGCGGATCTGCTGCGTCGTTCCATGGGGTCGAAACGCGGTCAGGAGCGCATCGACAGCCTCAAGGCCAAGCTCTTCGAGGGCATGGCGGCGAACGGCATCACGGGCGACGAGGCGACCCGCATGTACGAGCAGATCGAGGCGTTCGCAGGGTTCGGGTTCGCCGAGAGCCACTCGATCAGCTTCGCCCTGATCGTCTACGTCAGTTCCTGGTGCAAGCTGCACTACCCCGGAGCTTTTCTCGCGGGTCTGCTGCGCGCGCAACCCATGGGGTTCTACAACGCGCGCTCGCTCACGGAAGACGCACGTCGGCACGGCGTCGAGGTGCGCCCGCCCGACGTGCAGCGCTCCGAAGCGCTCTCGACCCTCGAGCCACTGGCACCGCTCGCGCCGAACGAGCCCGGCGATGATGCCGGGCGGGATCGCCGACCGCCGACCGGCTCGGACGATTGCCTGGCCTCGCACCATCCCCACCCCGGCCCCTTCGTGCGCGACGCACCCGACACGAGTGCGCTGCATCGCAGGGATGGCGCGTTCGCGGTACGGCTCGGCCTCACCGAGGTGCGCGGGATCGAACGCGATACCGCGGAGCGCATCGCCCGCGCACGCGCCGACGCGCCCTTCCGCGACCTCGCCGACCTCGCCCGGAGAGCCGATCTCGATCGCACCCGCTTGGAGGCCCTGGCGGCTGCCGGAGCATGCGAGAGCCTCGGCCTCGACCGCCGGGAGGCGCTGTGGGCGGCCGCCCCCGCCTCCGACAACCGCGAGCGCTTCCTGCCCGGCATCGCGGTGCACGTGCAGCCGCCGCTGCTGCCCGTGCTCAACACCGCCGAGCAGACGGCTCTCGATCTCTGGACGACCGGTGTCGCGACCGGGACGCATCCGCTCGCCCTCCTCCGCGACGGGCTCGACGCCCGCGGAATCATCCGGTCGGATCGTACCCGGCACACGCAACCGGGATCCGTGGTGGAGGTGGCGGGGCTCGTGACGCATCGACAGCGCCCGGGTACCGCGAGCGGGATCACATTCCTCACGCTTGAGGACGAGGCGGGTACCGTCAACATCGTCACATGGGCGAAGGTCTGGGCGCGCAACCGGCTCGTCGCCCGCGCCTCTCCCGCGCTCATCATCCGCGGCGTGCTCGAGCGCTCGCCCGAAGGCGTCGTCAACGTGATCGCGCAGACATTCGAGCCGCTCGCCGCACCGATCGGCGTGAATTCGCGCGACTTCAGGTGATCCGCGCCGTACTGCACCGCTCCGGCCCGAACGGCTAAGCTGACGGGGTGCATACCTCGACGGCGCTGCTCACCGATCACTACGAATTGACGATGGTAGATGCGGCGCTGCAAGCCGGCACCGCTCACCGTCGCAGCGTATTCGAGCTGTTCGCGCGGCGGCTCTCCGGCGCCCGCCGCTACGGCGTCGTCGTCGGCACCGGACGCCTCCTGGAGGCGATCGAGCGCTTCCGCTTCACCGACGCAGAGCTCTCATACCTGAGCGAGCAGCAGGTCGTGAGCCCCCGAACGCTCGACTGGCTCGCTGATTTCGCGTTCAGCGGCAGCATCTGGGGCTACCCGGAGGGCGAGGTCTTCTTCCCGGGCTCCCCGCTGCTCACCGTCGAGTCGAGCTTCGCCGAGGGCGTGCTCCTCGAGACGCTCGCACTGAGCATCCTGAACTCGGATTCCGCAGTCGCGACCGCGGCGTCGCGCATGGTGCACGCCGCCGCGGGCAAGCCGCTCGCCGAGATGGGATCCCGACGCACGGGCGAGTACAGCGCCGTCGCCGCAGCGCGCGCCGCGTACATCGCGGGGTTCACCGCAACCTCGAACCTCGAGGCCGGTCGCAGCTACGGGATTCCCACCATGGGCACCGCGGCGCACAGCTTCACCCTGCTGCACGAGACCGAACGCGACGCGTTCGCCGCCCAGGTCGCGGCGCTCGGCACGGGCACGACGCTGCTCGTGGACACCTACGACATCGACCAGGGCGTCCGCACCGCCATCGAGGTGGCCGGGACGGATCTCGGGGCCGTGCGCATCGATTCCGGAGATCTTCCCGTCGTGGTGCGCAGGGTGCGCCACCTGCTGGACGAACTCGGCGCGACGCGCACCCGCATCACCGTCACGAACGATCTCGATGAGCACACCGTCGCGGCGCTCGCCGCGTCGCCCGTCGACAGCTTCGGCGTCGGAACCTCGGTGGTCGTCGGCTCCGGGACCCCGACGATGGGCATGGTCTACAAGCTCGTGGCCCACGAGGACGCATCGGGCGAGTGGGTCTCCGTTGCGAAGAAGTCGGCGGAGAAGGCGTCGGTCGGCGGCCGCAAGAGCGTGCGACGCTCGTTCACGGCGGGGGGCGTCGCCTCACGCGAGCTCATTCTTCTCGGCGATGGCCCGGGCGGCGCGGCTGAAGGCGACGACTCGGATGGACGCACGGTGCTCGCACCGCTCATCGTCGACGGGGAGATTCAGACCGGATTCACCGGGGCAGATGGGATCGCCGCGGCGCGTGAACGCCACCGGTCCAGCGTTGCGGAGCTTCCCCTGGTCGCCATGAGCCTGACTCGCGGGGATCCCGCGATCCCGACCGAGTACCGCTGAGCCGCTGCCGCTACTTGCGCATCCGCTCGTAGACCTTCTTGCAGTCGGGGCAGACGGGGAACTTCTCAGGATCGCGCGACGGGGTCCACTTCTTGCCGCAGAGCGCGCGAACCGGCTTCCCCGTCATCGCCGACTCCATGATCTTGTCCTTCGGCACGTAATGCGAGAACCGCTCATGATCGCCGTCCTCGATCTGCGAATCCTCGAGCAGTTTCTCGAGCTCGCGGTCGAGCACATCCGTGCTGCCAGCGGTGTCGGAATCGTTGCGCGTGAAGATGCCCATGCGCTCAGTCTACTCCTCGCGCCGCGGGCTCAATCGAAGACTTGAGTGACGGCGATGAGCTCCGGGCCACTGCGGTCGAAGAGCCATCCGCCGATCAGCACCCCGAGCACCAGCACCACGAGGCCGTAACCGATTCCGAACCCGAGCGCCCACATATTCGCCGTGAACTCCACGTCCAGGATCGCGCCGACCGCGAACCAGACGGGCGGCACGGCGAGTGCCAGTGCGAGGATCATCGCGAGGGTCTGCGCGAGACCCGACCCGTTTCCCGCGCCCTGCGGCTGCACGAACGGACTGTCGCCGGGACGCGTCGCCGGATACGGCGTCAGCACGGAGAAGATGCACGACACGGCGCAGGCGACGAGCAGTACGCCGAGGTTCATGCCGACCACGGCGGGAAGGATGCGCCAGTCTCCGACGATCGTCACGGTGACACTCGAACCGATCACCGCGAGCGGCACACCGATCATGAGCACCGGGGCCAGACGCCCGGCGCGATCGGAGCGGCCGCGTGTCCCGCTCGCGACATGCTCCCAGATCGCCGTCGAATCCATCGCGATGTCGTTGTGCTGCGACCATCCGAGCAGGAGCAGCATCACGGGGAGCGGAACGAGGGCGAGCGCGGTGAGGGGCGCCCCGGCGACCCAGAACGCGAGCAGCATGAGCACGGGCGCCAGCGGGATCGCGAAGAGCGCCACTCGGTAGCGGGGATCCCGCGCCCAATATGTGAGCTGTCGAGCTGCGATCACCTGCGCGGGACGCGCGGAGAAACGCTCGAACCATCCGAGCCCGCTCCGCGCGATTCCGGGAGAGAGCGGACGTTCGATGCGCCGATTCGACGCTGCGACGAGCGGGAACCAGATCGCCAGGAGGAGCACGACCGCTCCGGCGACGATGGCGAGGTGAACGCCGGTCGCCTCCAGATCTCCCGCCGCAGCCGCCTGCACTGCGGCGAACGGGGCGCCGAACGGCGTCCAGCCGAGTCTCTCCGCAACGCGTTCGGCAGTCTCGAACCCGCCGGGCGCGAGCACCGTCGCACCCGCGAAGACCGCGAGCGGCAGCGCCGCGACGATGAGCACGACGCCCGTGGTGCGCAGCGCCCCGGCGAAGCGCTGCCCGGCGAGCAGACGCGACAGCAGCGACACGACGCGCACGCTCGCCACCGCGAGGAGGGCCGCCAGCACGAACGCGACCGGAACCGCCCACGCCGGTTCGCGCCACTCCGAACGCGAGGCGGCGAGCGTGGCGAGCCAGATGATCAGCAGGAAGAACGGCCAAGTGACCACGGTCGACACGAGCAGCCCGCTCGCGATCGCACCGGAACCGGCCGGGTACTGCACCAGTTGCCGGGGCTCGAGCATGCGCCGGTTCTCGAAGAACGGAACCAGGAACACCCCAAGCAGGATCGCCGTCCCGATGATGAGGTCGACGACTGAGCGCTCCTGCGGGTCGTCGACGAGCACTCGAGGGGCGACCGCGAGGAGCACGGCGCCCGCCACGAGAACGAGGGCGAGCAGCGTTGCGCGGAACGCCCGTCCGAATGAGCCGCGGAAGCCGCCGCCGAGCAGAGCTACTCGGAGTCGGAAGAGCCGGAAAGCCACTCGAGTCCCCTTCTCGCCTCGCTCGCCCCGGTGAGCTGCACGAAGCGCTCCTCGAGACTCATCCCGTCGCGCACCGCATCCACGGTGCCTTGGGCGATGACACTGCCGTCGACGATGATCGAGACATGGTCGCAGACGCGCTGGATCAGATCGAGGCTGTGACTCGACATCACCACACTGCCGCCGCCCGACACGTAGCGCTCGAGGATCTCGGTCACGTTGGCCGCGGACACCGGATCGATGGCCTCGAACGGCTCGTCGAGCACCAGCACCTCGGGCGCGTGAATCATGGAGCAGGCGAGAGCGATCTTCTTCTGCATGCCCGCCGAGTAGTCGGATACCAGACGTCCGAGGGCGGACTCGAGACCGAACGCCTCCGCCAGCTCGGCGGAGCGCGTCGCGACCGCGGCTTCGGGAACGCCGTGCAACACGCCGCTGTAGTACAGCAGTTGAGCACCGGTGAGGCGGTCGAACAGGCGCAAGCGGTCGGGCAGTGTCCCGATGAGCCGCTTCGCAGCAGGGCCGTCCGCCCAGACGTCCACACCGCTCACCGTGACCCGACCCGACGTGGGCCGCAGAAGGCCGCTGATCATCGAGAGGGTCGTCGTCTTCCCGGCCCCGTTCGGCCCGACGAAGCCGGTGAAGGATCCCGCGTGCACGTCGATCGAGACATCGCCCGCGGCGACCAGTGACCCGTACGTCTTCGTCAGCATCTCGGTTCGCAGTACCACCGGGTTCTGCTCGGCGATGCGACCGCGTTCGCGGGCGCGTACGACCGAGGGCACGGGCACCTCGATGCGGCCGGTGCGCGGCGGGCGGGGTGCGCTCCGAGGCGTCGCGTCCTCCGCCGGCGCCTCGTCCGGAACCTCCGAGGCTGCGGTCGGCGCCGATGCAGCCTCCACAGGCCCGTCGGCCTCCACGGGCCCGGCGGGTTCCGCGGGACGCGGCGGTGCAGGCGGCCCACCGGCCGCACGACTCGGGCGCAGGCGCGATCCGCCGCTCATCCCGGTCGACATCTCGCCGATCACCGTCTCTTCACTCGGCATCGACCCATTGCGGGGTTCGGGCTCGGGCAGGGCAGACGGGGTCACGGGCGGCACGGGTTCTAATTTAGCAAAGGTTGAGGGTGCACTTCTGTGGCCTCGCCGTCCTCGGGAAGACGGCAGAATAGCAACGTGACCTTTTCACCCCGCTCCCGGACCCGGCGCGCCAGCGCGTGGTCGTCGCTGTGGCTGCTGACGCGGCGCGACCTCAAGGTCCGCTATGCGACTTCACTGCTCGGCTACCTCTGGTCCATCCTCGATCCCCTGCTGATGAGCCTCATCTACTGGTTCGTCTTCACCCAGGTGTTCCAGCGCACCGTCGGCGAGCAGCCGTACATCGTCTTCCTGCTCACCGCGCTGCTGCCGTGGGTCTGGGTCAACGGCGCGATCTCCGATTCGACGCGCGCGTTCCTGCGCGATGTGAAACTCGTCAGATCGGTCGCCCTGCCCCATTGGATCTGGGTGGGCCGGATCGTGTGCTCGAAGGGCATCGAGTTCCTCCTGAGCCTGCCGGTGCTCGTCGCCTTCGCGATCTTGAGCGGTGCCCCCGTCGGCTGGGGCGTACTGCTGATGCCGGTGGCGGTGCTGCTGCTCGCAGCCCTCACCCTCGGCGTCGGGCTCATCGTCGCCCCGCTGGTCGTCTTCTTCCGCGACCTGGAACGGGCGACCAAGCTGATCCTGCGCGTTCTGTTCTACGCGTCGCCGATCATTTACGGCGCGCAGGATCTGCCGGAGTTCGCGAGGCCTCTCGCGTGGTTCAATCCCCTCTCCGGCATCTTCGCGCTGTTCCGTGCCGGATTCTTCCCCGATCAGATCGATTGGCCGCTCATCGCCGCGTCGACCGCGATGACCCTCCTCTTCCTGGGAATCGGAATCCTCGTCTTCCGCCGCACCATCGGCGGCGTGCTGAAGGAGCTGTAACGTGACCACATCCGATCAGGGCTCCCCCGAGGCCGCACCGCTCGCCGAGCGCATCATCTCCGTCTCGCACCTCGGCGTCCGCTTCCGCCGCAATCGAGGATCGCGACGCAGCTTCAAGGACCTGCTCTCCGGCCGCGCACGGCGGGAGCGTCCCGGCGATTTCTGGGCGCTGCGCAACGTATCCTTCGACGTTCGCGCCGGCGAGGCCATCGGCGTGGTCGGGCGCAACGGACAGGGAAAGTCGACGCTGCTCAAGCTGGTCGCCCGCGTCCTCTTCCCCGATGAGGGACGCGTCGAGGTGCGCGCCGGGGTGGCGCCGCTCATCGAGATCACCGGAGGATTCGTCGGCGATCTGACCGTACGAGACAACGTCTGGCTCACGGCCGGGCTCCACGGACTGAGCAAACGCACCATCGCCGCGCGCTTCGACTCGATCATCGAATTCGCGGGAGCCGAAGACGTCGTCGACACCCCCTTCAAGCATCTGTCGAGCGGGATGAAGGTGCGCGTCGCGTTCTCGGTGATCTCGCAGCTCGATGAGCCCGTGCTGCTCGTCGACGAGGTCCTCGCCGTCGGAGACAAGGCGTTCCGCGCGAAGTGCTACGCGCGCATCGAGCAGATCCTGGCGGAGGGGAAGACCCTCTTCCTCGTCTCCCACAACGAACGCGATCTCAGGCGCTTCTGCACCCGTGGGCTGTACCTCGATGGCGGGCGGCTCGTCCTGGACAGCGACATCGAGGCAGTGCTCGAGCGGTACAACTCGGATCACCCGGTGTAGGGCCCCTCTCGTCGAGCCCGCTCCGCGTCGGCGCGATCGAGTAGATCGCTGATCGCCGCGTGGAATCGGCGTGTCGGCGCACCAGGGCTCGTATCGCCGAAGTAGTGCGCCGACCACGTGCTGAGCCGCTCGCGCGCCGCCTCGTCGCCGATCACCCGATCGAGCACCGCTGCGATGCCGGGCGTCTCCGCCGCATCGAGCCATTCGCAGACCCCCAGATACCCCTGCTCGTCGACCGCGGCCTCGGGCGACACCGGCCGAGTCACCATCAACGGTCGTCCCGTCGCGAGCCGATCGTAGACCATCGCCGAGATGTCGCAGATCGCGACGTCGGGCAGGCTCAGCTGCCATCCCAGACGAGCGCTCGTGTCGTAGACGTGCTGGGCCGTCGGGTCGGCACGATTGGCGGCCTCGATCATCGCGATGATCCGCTCGTTCGCCGCTCCGAATTCGCTGTCGACGACTCCGCTCCGCGGGTGGGGCCGGTACACCACGCGATGGCGCCCCGTGGCGATCAGCGACCGGACGAGCGTCTCCCCATGGCTGGCCACGGAGCCGTAGCTCGCCGCTGGCCGATCGCCCTCCCAGGTCGGGGCGTAGAGCACGACCGTGCGCTCGTCGGGCGTGAATGGCGGGTCTCCGGCGAGGTGATCGGTCTGCGGTCGCCCGATCGCCATGGTGCGGGCGTCGACGTCGAAGTTCCACAGCGCTCGTGAGAGCCGCTCGCGTGCGGCATCGCCGGCGACGAAGGCGAAGTCGTAGGCCTGATGCTGATTGCTCGTCATGTACATCTTGTCGCTCTCGCCGTGATTGACGAAGACGTGCCAGCGCTGCCCGTACCGCATCATCTGGAAGTTGCGCGTGTTCTGATTGACGTACAGGATCACGTCGAGGCGCTGCGACTCGAGCACCTGCTCGATCTCGGTCACCCGTCGCACGAATTCGACGGCGAGGCCGCTCTCGCGCATCAGCTGCCGTGCGCCCGCCGCGTTGCGCGAGAGCACGAGCACGGGCCACCGTTCCGAGAGCTGCTGCAGCGGCGCGTACCACTGCCGCATCTGATAGATGTTCACGTCGCTGTCGGCGAAGTACACGCCGATACGGAAAGACCCTTCCGGCAGCGGCCCACGCTGGTCGAGCAGCTTGCGCAATTCGGAGTACGCCTGACGCCGCTTGAGCACGCGCTTGCCGAGCCGGAGGGCGCGACTGACATCTTTCGCCAACTGCATCCTGCAAGCCTAACCCGATGCGGCGCTCCACCGCCCGAGCCATCGGGAGCAGACGAGGAATGTGCGAGGATCGACGCGTGCATCTCCCCGTTCTGCCCGACCTTCCGGCCGTGAGCTACATCATGCCCGTGCTCAACGAGGAGGACTTCCTGGAACGCGCCGTGCGCACGATCCTCTCTCAGGATTACGCCGGGGAGAAGGAGATCGTGCTCGCATTGGGTCCCTCTACGGATCGAAGCGATGCGATCGCGGCGTCGCTCGCGGCTGAAGACCCTCGCGTGCGTCTGGTGGAGAACCCGGAGCGCGACATTCCCGCTGGCCTCAATCGCGCTGTCGATGCGAGCCGCTACCCGGTGATCATCCGTGTCGACGCGCACTCGGAGTTGACGCCCGAGTACACGCGGCGCGGAGTCGAGATCCTCGCCCGGGAGCGCGTCGCGAATGTCGGCGGCATCATGCGCGCGGCTGGAATCGGCGACGTTCAGCGTGCCATCGCTCGCGGCTACAACAGTCCCTACGGCCTCGGCGGCGGCGCTTATCACGGCGACGGAGTGCCCGGAGAGGCGGAATCCGCGTATCTCGGCATCTTCAGGCGCGAGGCTGTGGAAGCCGTCGGCGGGTACGATCGCGAGATCCTGCGGGGCGAGGACTGGGAGTTGAATCTCAGGATCCGCAGGTCGGGCGGTCGCGTCTGGTTCTCCCCCGAACTGAGGGTCACGTACTGGCCGCGCGCGAGCCTCAGCGACCTCGCGCGCCAGTTCTTCGCCACCGGCACCTGGCGAGCTGTGCTCGTGCGCAAGTACGGGCGGGCGAACCCGTGGCGGTTCTTCGCTCCAGGAGCGCTCGTGCTGGGGCTCGCTGCGAGCACTGGCGGGCTCGTGCTGCTGGCCGCAGGAGTGCTCCCGTGGGCGTCGGCCTGGCCGGTGCTTCTCGTGCCGGGAATCGCGTACCTCACCGGAATCGTCGTCGCCACGGCCCGCATACCCGACCAGCGCGGCGTTCACGATCGGATCCTCACCGCAGCGACGCTCACCACGATGCACGTGACCTGGGGCGCGGGGTTCCTCCGCGGCATCGTCTTCGGCGGCGGACGACTTTTCGGACGGGGACGCGTAGTGGATCGCTCGCGCGTCTAGAAGGACACCCGAGAGGCGAACGGGTCGCCCTCCAGCGCGCCCCGCTCGATGAGGGCGTCGACCACGCGCACCGCGGCGCCTCCGTCGTCGTGCGGAGCGAACCGCTCACGCCAGGCCTCGGCGGGATCCGAGAATCGGCGCATCCACGCGGCCTCCCGGCCCTCGTCCGCGAAGGCTCGGGCATGGGAGACCACGTCCTCACGCGCATCGAGCAGCGGGCCCGGCGCGTCGCGCTCGAAATCGAACGTGAACCCGCGCTCGCGATCCCGGTAGGCGGCGAGGTCGGGGACGAAGAAGAGCATGGGCGTTCGCGATACGGCGGCGTCGAACATGATCGACGAGTAGTCCGTGACGAGCACATCGGCGGCCAGGAGAACGGTGGCGACATCGGGAACGTGTGACGCGTCGATGACGCGCCCGCTTCCGCTCGCGTAGCTTCCGAAGGCGTGCGTGCGCGTGTGGCCGCGCGCGACGACGACCCAGTCGTCCCCGAGGTCCTCGGCGAGTCGCCTCACGTCGAGATCGTCGACGAGGGTCACTCCGCGATCGCGCCACGTCGGCGCGTACACGAGCACGCGCGCCTCCGCAGGCACCCCGAGCTCGGCACGCGCAAGTCGGGCGGCCACCGGGTTCACGGAATCCCCGGCCAGCGCCCGGGCGAGAACATCGTCGCGCGGATACCCGGTCTCGAGAATCTCGCCGCTGAACGCGTAGCTCGAGCGGAACTGCTCGGTCGCATGCGGATTCTGCGACAGCATCAGGCTCCACCGCCGGCTTTCCCTGCGCACCGCGAGCCGGGTGCGCAGATTCACGTCGGGTCGTCCGAGCGCCAGATGCTTGAGCATCGTGCCGTGCCAGGTCTGCAGCACGATCTGACCCCGTCGTCGACGGAACCGATAACGGAGCCAATCGTTGACGATCAGGAGCCGCACGTGCCGGCGCGCAGCGAACCACTCGCGTCCTCCGACGAGCAGCGGAACCGCGCCGCTCGGCACCGCGCGGCGCTCGCTGTCCACGCTCCAGTAGCGGGTGCGCCCGGGAAAACGGCGGGCGATCTCGCGGTCGAGCGCGAGCGGATTGCAGCTGACCTGGCGTCCGTAGAAGCTCTCGAAGAAGATCCCCTCCGGATCGATGAGTTCGGCGGCCGGAGTGCGCAGGCGCCGAATCTCCCCGAGAACGCGTTCGGCGGATCGGCCATCGCGGTACGTGTGGAAGCGCTCGCCGAGGGCGCGCGCCTCCCCGACCAGCGCGGAGCGAGCCGCCGGTCTCGAGAGCGACTCCCACGTCGCGATGACTCCCGCCCAGTCGCGGGCGATACGCCCGGCAGCGGTGACCTCCAGCGGTTCGTACAGCCCGCGCGTGCTTCCGTAGCGTTCGAGGTCGGGAGCGAACCAGATGATGGGTCGACCGAGCAGCGAGAAGTCCAGCGCGATGGACGAGTAGTCGGTGACGACCGTGTCGAAGGCGCCGAGCATCGGCGTGATATCGCGCAGCGTCTCGGAGTCGAGCAGGTGCACGCGCTCACCGAGCAGCGCGTCATAGGCACCTCTGCCGAGCGGGTGCGGACGAATCACGAGATGCGATCCGAGGCGTGCGCAGGTCTCGCGAAGTGCGGCGAGCTCCGCGTCGGTCGGGAGAGCAGGATCGGGCTCGCCGTCTCTCCAGGTCGGGGCGTAGAGCACGAGCGACTCGGATTCCGCGATGGTCGCGCCGTCCCGTTCGAGCAGTGCACGCACCCGCGATCGAGCCGCGTCTCCAGCATTCACGGCCGCCGCGGAGCGGGCGAGCGCGTCGTCGCGTGGATCGCCCAGCACCCGCACCTTCCCGGGAGCCACGCGGAACGCCGTGCGCAATCGCTCTGCGGCGACCGGTGATCCCGCGACGTAGAGATCCACTTGACGAGCGCCGGCGCGGTACATCCGCCTGAGCAGTGAGCGGATCAAGGGCGATCCCGCGACGGCAGTGGTCACCGGCGAATCGAAATGCAGACGCTTGATCGGCGCTCCGTGCCACAGCTGAACGATGAACCCGCCCGCGACGCCGAATCGGTTCGCGTCTCCGAGGCCGTGCGTGACGATGATGTGCCCCGCCCGCAGGGTTGCCCAGAACCCGGCTCGGCCACGTCGCGGCACCGCGGCGAAGCCCTCGCTTCGGGCACGCTCTGCTTCGTCCTCGTCGGCGACCAGCCAGGTGATGTGCGCGTCCGACTGCTCGGCGCTCAGTGCGCGGGCGACGGCGAGCGCACCCTCACCCACTCCTGCCGCGCTGCCGAAGACCCATCGGGCGCCGACGCGCGGCACGAACCACGACAGCACGAACGACAGCGCGTACTTCGGTATGGCGAGAAGCTTCGAGAGGTTGCCGCTCGCGAAGTCGAATCCGGCGGTACTCATCGGTACCACTGTAGGGCATCCGCTGCGGGTGATCCGCCCTGAGATATGGAAGTGCCGCGGGGCTCCAGAGCGGACCCCCGCGGCACTTCGGATGCACTCGAATTCAGCAGTCGAGCCCTACCATTCCAGCGTGCCGAGGGTCGCCTCGGTCTCCCCGGCCTCGCCGTTCCTCATGTAGTCGATGCGCACGGTGCTGTCGCCCGCGTGCTCGCGGATCAACGCTGAAACGGAGGTTCCGTCCACTGCCGACACCCCGTCGACCGCGGTGATCACATCGCCGGCCTGCAGACCCGCTTTCGCCGCTGCTCCGTCGGGAACGACCTCCACCAGCAGACCGCCGGCGTAGTTCGCATCGGCGTCGGTGTCCTGCGAGGAGTCCGCGACAGATGCGCCGAGCAGGCCGTGCGAGGGCTGCTCCCCGGCGATGATCGCGTCCGCCACGCGAGAAGCGAGGTTGGCGGGAATCGCGAACCCCAGCCCCACGCTCCCCGCGGTGCCGCCGGTCGTCGATGTCGACGCGATCGCCACATTGATGCCGATCAGTTCGCCGTTGCCGTTCAGGAGTGCACCACCCGAGTTCCCCGGGTTGATGGAGGCATCCGTCTGGATGACCGGCAGCGTGACGCTCCCTGCGGAGGCGGATTGCTGCTGCTGCTGCCCTTCCTCATCGGGCAGGCCGAAGCGGAAGTCCCAGGGCAGACCTCCGCCGCCCGAGCCGTCGTCGCCGCTCCCGTCATCCGGAGTCGGCTGGTCTTCGATCAGGGGGCTTCCGACCGAGATACCGCGGTTGAGCGCGCTCACGACGCCGCTCGTCACCGTGTTCGCGAGGTTCAAGGGAGCTCCGATCGCCACGGTGAGGTCGCCGACGTCGATCTTGTCGGAATCCGCCACCTCGATCGCCGGGAGGTCGGTTGCATCGACCTTCACCACTGCGAGGTCGGCGTACGGATCGACACCGACGAGGCTGCCGTCGAAGATGCGCCCGTCGCTCAGCTTCACGCGGATCGACGCATCGCTCATGGCCGCACCGTCGAGCGTCACGACATGCGCGTTCGTGATGATGTACCCGTCCTCGGAATAGATCACTCCGGAACCCGACCCGCTCGAACTGCCGCCGGCGACCTCGAGCGTGACGACGCTGGGCGTCGCGACCGCAGCCACGCCGGAGATGGCAGTCGCGTTCTCCGCGTTGTTCAGCGTGATCGCACTGCTGCCGGAAGCCGCCGTCGAACTCGTCTGGGGCGCATTCGCCGACACCACCGCGGCGACGCCGCCGCCGACGACGCCTCCGAGCAGGGCGCCCACGGCCAATCCTGCGAGGAGCATTCCCGAGCGCTGCTTCGCTTCTCCTGACTTCCCCGACCCCTTGGCGCCGTGCGGGCCGCCGGTTCCGATTCCTCCGAAGCCCCCCGAAGCGTGGGAGCCCGCATGCACCTCGCCTGCCGACGAGGGAGCGACCCCGGGAGCCGCCGAATGCTCGCGAGCGGGCAGCTGCGCCGTGGGATGCTCAGAGGCTGACGGCGTGAACTCCGTCGGACGGGCGAATTGCGAAGTGTGCTCCGAAGTGGGGTGCTGCGGAGCGGGGTGCTGCGGAGCTGGGTGCTGCGGCGGCACTGGCTGAGCCGGCTGCGCTGCCTGGGACGGAGCTGCGGTCGACTGCCCGTAAACCGACGACGCTTCCTCTCCCGTGCCCGCCGAATCCGCGGAGGAGGGTGTGATGAGACGACCATCCTGGTCGTACTCGGGTGTGGTGCTCATGGGGGCTCCCTTCGTGTACGTCCAGCTTGACGATCCTTCCTATGAATTTCGCTTGGAGCACCTGCAGAGCATCTGCACATGGCGGGCCGACGCGCGTTCGCCGCACGCCCGCCCCTATTTCAACGAGCGGGCGTGCAGCTCCTCCGGCGAGCGATGTCGCCGAAGGAGCCGCACGCCGCGGTCAGTGCCGTGCGTGGCTCAGCCTCACGAGACCATGTCCCGGCATTCGCGGAAAACGGTGGGTGCGACGCGTCGTCTGCGCAGCCCCCAGATCACCGCGCCCGAGCCCAGGAGCAGGAGCACACCTCCTCCGGCGAGCCATGCGACCGGCGCACCCTTCCCCGTGGTGGCAAGCGCGGGAGCGCCGACCGGACGGATCTCGAAGTTCTCACCAGGAGCGCCGCAGGCTCCCTGTGCGACCACGTACTCCGAACCGGCCTCTATCATGACGAGCGTTTCGACGAATCCTCCGAGGCCCACGTGTTCGGGGCGCGTGACGACCCGCTTCGATTGGTACTTCCCGGGGCCGTTCACGGCCACCCCCTCCGGGTCGCTGAGCTCCGGCAGTTCCGTCTCCGGTGTGCACTCGAGCTCCCCGTTCGAGTCTCGTCCGTACGCGGCGAAGCGCACCCGGAACTCGACATCGTCCCGTTCGCTCATCGGCCCAGTGACGAAGGCCGTGTCGAACATCGCCTGCCCCACCTCGACGGAGCCTGCGGATTCGGTGCGAACGGTCGGGCCCTGCACCGTGGTCGTTTCGCCGGGGATCCCGCAGGCACCGCGGTGCAGTTCCCGTTCGACGTCGTTCTCCCACTGGGACAGCGTTTCCACCCACCAGATCGTGTCGCCGTACTCCGGAAGTGCAGTGACCTCCGGCGATCGCACCGTACCCGCTTCGTGCACCGTTACGGGGTCCGAGGTGAACAGCAGATTGTCCTCGGAGCACCGAGCGGCGTCGGTCCCGGTGGCCGAAGCGTCGCCGCGGTACCCGCGGAACACGATGCGGTGTTCGAGTCCCTCTCGCTGAGCGAGAGGGCCGGTGATCGTCGCCGCGTCACTGATGCGGTCTCCGACGGCGGCGAATGCCACCGCGTCCGTAGCCACCTCCGGCACCGTGATGGCCGTGGTCTCAGTGGCGATGCCGCACTCGCCGGTGTGCATCGCAACCCTCGTGTCTCCCTGAATGAGCCAGAGCGTCTCGACCCACCAGAGCGCACCCGCCCAGTCCGGTTGCGCGACGATACTCGGCGATGCGATTTCACCGGGGCCGGTGACTGCTATGGCCTCGGTCTCGAACACGCGGTTCGACTTCGAGCACACGGGCTGCCCCGCGCGGGCGCCCGACGTCGCGTTCTCCGCACGGTACCCGGCGAAGGTCAGCTCCCACCGCGCCCCGTCGTTCTCCGCAAGAGCACCCGAGACGATCGCCGTATCGGAGATCTCGGCGCCGACGGGAGCGGTCTCCATCGCGAGGGTCTCGACTGCGGGACGCCCCACAGTCGTCGTCTCGTTGGCAAGACCACACTCGCCGCGGTGCAGCGTGCGGGGCCCCTCCGGGGTGTCGAGCACCAGAGTCTCCACCCACCAGATGGTGGTTCCGTGCTCCGGGCGTGCGGTGAACCCCGGCGACCGAACCTCGCCGAGCCCCTCGACGGGTACCGCTTCGGATCGGAAGATGATGTTCTCGGCCGTGCAGGCCGGATCGACTGCGCCCCCGTTCCCGGGCTCATCGCCGCTTCCGATGTCGGGTTCAGGAGCCCGATACGCCTCGAACCGCACGGAGTACTTCGCCCCCTCGGCGAGCTTCCCCGAGATTGTGGCCACATCGTAGAGTTCGTCGCCGAGCACCGCCTCCGGCAGAGCCTGAGTCACGACGGCGGGCTGGTCGATCCTCGTCGTTTCGTTCGCAAGCCCGCATGTTCCCTCGTGAACGGTCTTGCCCTGCGACACCACGCGCTCGACCCAATGAATCGTGCCGCCGGATGTGACCTGCGTCTCGGGTGAGGAGTACTCGCCCGGCCCTGGTACCGGAATCGCCTCGGCATGAAACACCGGTTGTGCGAGGCAGCGCTCGTCGTCGGAGAGCGCCTGCAATTCCGCCTCGGTCCAGGTCTGCGGATCGCGCCGCTCCTCCATCACCGGCTCACGCACCCGCAGCGTCTTGGGCCGCCCCGCATCGTCGAGCTTGGGGGTGCCGTCCGCTGCGAGCTCGGGCACCGGGTACGGGGTGCCGTCCGCAGCGATGCCCGAGGTCGGTGCTCCGTGCTCATCGGCGACCGGGATCCGGTTGCCGTCGCCGTCGAGGAGCGGTTCGCCTGCGGCGTTCGTCCACCACTCCTCCCACATCAGGGCGCCCGTCCTCGGATCCTCGACCTGCGCTTCGTACGGATCGCCGAGCACCGGATTCCAGTGCTCGTCGAACTTCTGAGCACCTGCGGTCGGCTCGAGATAGGCGGTGAAGTCGGCTACCGCGTTCGGCCACATCTCGAGTGTCGTATCCGGGGTCTCCGAGACGATGAGCCGGTCTGACATCGTCCCGCCGACCGTCGCGTCGGGTTGCGCTTGCGAGGAGGCGGTCGGCGGCCCCGGTGGCGGCGGAACGTCTTGGCGCACACCGGAGAAGCGACCTCCCAGGTCGCCGATCGTGGAGCTTCCGGTCGTCACGGCGATTCGCTGCCCGCTCTCCCCCGTCGAGGTCGCAGTGTTGTGAACGTCGAGTACTGCGTTCCAACCTCGCGTGCCGAAGGATTCCCAGGTTCCCGAAACCGTAATGCGACGAACCCCCGGGTTCGCCTGCACATACCGTGCAGACGCCTCAGTGCTCGGTACGGTGATCGATGCGGAGTCGTTGCGCACGAACACGCCCCCGTCGACGCTCAGCGACGTCGTGCCCTTCGGATACGCCACTCGGTACCGACCAGGAGTTCCCGCTGCATCGGGCGTGACCTCCAGGGAATCGGTGACGCCCTTCGGGGCGACCGGCGGCTTCGCGTTGGCTTTGGCGTCGGCGTACAAGCGATCCGATTCCACGATGAGCGCCTTCCCGCGGTCCGAGCTCATCAGCACACCGATCTTCTGGTCGAGCGCTGTATTTCCCGGTTGGAAGTTCTCGCGCATCCGCCAAATGGTCAGCTGCACGGCAGCAGCCGTCCACGCGTCACCCGTCTGCCCGTGCCGGTCCATCAGGTAGTTCATCTGCCGCATCCCGTGCTCGTCGCCCCACGAGGGAAACATCCCGGTCATCCCGGGCAGGTACGAGAGCCGGCCGAGTGAGGCGACGTACCCCGACGGTTCATGACGCCCCACCTCGATGCAGTACGCCCGCTTCCCGTTGGGCAGCACGAAGTTCGAGATGATCAGGCCGCCGGGGAACGACACCTGCTCTCCGCGAGCCAGTGCCTGCGCCGGTGACGGGGAGAAGAGGATCGAGGCGCTCAGAGCGAGCGCTCCGACGACGAGCCCGCTGAGCACGGCGGAGAGTTTCGAGCGCCTCCCTCGTCCCCCGGAAGCGCCTCTGCGCCACCGCCGCCCTCTCGGCCGATTGATCATGGTCATGCCAACTCCTTTCGAGACCGCGCGTGCGTGCAGCCGGCCCTGCGGCGGGGCGCGGCGTGCAGCGATCGTCCCGTGGATCGCATCGTCCGTGCGGACGCTCTCCACAGGCCCGCCAGCGGCCGACCTTGCTCGCCTCCTCGAGTCGTGCTAGAGTGAAGTCTTGTGCCGCGGGGTGGAGCAGTTCGGTAGCTCGCCGGGCTCATAACCCGGAGGTCGTGGGTTCAAATCCCGCCCCCGCAACGAGAACAGGCCCGTGATCAGGAATCTCTTCCAGATCACGGGCCTTTGTGCATTCCTCAGCCTCGTGGTACTCGCGCGGAGCAGGCTCTTCGCACGCCGTGTGAGCGGCGATCATTGCGCCGAATGAGGCCGCATACGCAGAGCGGTCCGGAACGACTCGTGTCGCTCCGGACCGCTCTCTGCTCGTACTCGCGGGCTACTCGGCGGCGAGCGCCGCCTCGATCGCCTGCTTCAGGCGCTCGTCGGCCTCGCCGTAGGCCGCCCAGTCGCCATCCTGCATCGCCGCGTCCCGCGCCTCGAGCGCGTCCTGCATCTCCGTGAGGGTCTCTCTCAAGGTCCCGGTCGCGCCGGAGCCGGAGCCCGCGTCGCCCGCTTCCGTGTCACCGTTCTCGGTGTCGCCCGTCTCGGGATCCTCCGTGGTCGGTGTCGTGCCGGTATCGCCTGCGTCGGCACCCGAGTTCCCTCCGAAGAGAGCGTCCAGGGCTTCGTCGAGCGTGTCCTCGAACGCGATCTGGTCGCCGAACGCGACGAGCACCTTCTGCAGGATCGGGAAGCTCGTGCCCGATTTCGCCTGCACGTACACGGGCTGCACGTAGAGCAGACCGCCGCCGACCGGCAGCGTCAGCAGGTTGCCGCTGATCACCTGGCTCTCACCCTGGCGCAGGATGTTCAACAGGTTCGAGACGTTCGAATCCGTGGTGAAGCCGTTCTGCACCTGGCCCGGCCCGGGGATGGGGTCGCCCTTCGGCAGAGTCAGCAGTTTGAGCTTCCCGTAGTCCTCGGAGATCGTCCCGTCCTCCGAACCCGCGTTCGAGTTCGCCGCGAGATAGCCGGTCAGAATGTCTCGCGATCCCTCACCGGACTGGTCCGGGATGTACGTCGAGTAGATCGAGTAGTTGGGGTCCGCATCGGCTCCGGCTGCGAGTGTGAGGTAGTACGGCGGCTGAGCGAGTTTCGCCGCGCCCGCTGTAGCAGTCGACACCGGGTCGTCCGGCGTGCGCCACTTGTCCTCGGCCGAGTAGAAGGCGTCGGAGTTCGTCACGTGGTACTCGCCGAGCATCGCGCGCTGCACCTTGAAGAGATCGCTCGGGTACCGGACGTGACTGAGCAGATCGCCGCTCATCTCCGAGACATCCTTCAGGGTGTCCGGGAAGATCTTGCTCCAGGACTTGAGCAGCGGATCCTCGGTATCCCAGGCGTACAGGGAGACCGTGCCGTCGTACGCGTCGACCGTCGCCTTGACGGAGTTGCGAATGTAATTGATCGGCTTGCCGAGCGGGTCGCGCTCGGAGGCGTCGGCATCCACGGTGAGTGCGTTCATGTCCGAAGCCTCGGAGTACGGGTAGTCGTCGGAGGTGGTGTACCCGTCGACGATCCACACGACGCGCCCATCCACGACCGACGCGTACGGCGCCTTGTCGATGGTGAGGTACGGCGCGACCTTCTGCACGCGGTCCACCGGGTTTCGGTCGTACAGAATCTGCGAGCCGTCCACGACGGCACCCGAGAGCAGCACCTCCATGTCCTGGAACTTCAGGGCGTAGATGAGCTTCGTGAAGATGTTGTCGAGCACCGGCCCCCCGTCGCCCGAGAACGTCGTCATGTTCTGACGACCGCCGTCTTCGGCGGTCTCCTCGCCCTCGACGGCCTGCTCGGTCTCCGACTCCTCGCCATCGGCGGGTGCTTCAGTCTCGGGCTCAGCGGGCTGAGCGTCGTCCGCGTTCTCAGCGGAGGCCTCCGCGGTGCTCTCGGCATCCGCGGGGAAGTCGAGTTCGATCGCCTTGGAGCGCTCGCCGCCGACGATGGAGTACTCGGGCGAATCCATGCCGAAGTAGATCCGCGGTTCGAAGGTGCCGAGCTTGCCGCTCGTCGGGATGCCGTTCTCCAGGAAGACGGGCTCCCCGCCGGGCGAGCGCTGGTTGCCGAATGCGGCCACGAGGCCGTAGCCGTGCGTGTACACGAGCGTGCGGTTGTACCAGCCGGTCTGCTCCTCGATGTTGATGTCGCGCACCGCCGACACGGTGTCCTCGACCTGTCCGTCGATCTCGTACCGGTCGACGTTCAACGAGCCCGGGAACTGGTAGTACTGACGGATCTGCTCGAGCTGCGCGAACGTCGGCGACACGATCTCGGGATCGATGATGCGGATGTTCGCCGTGGTCGTCGCGTCGTTGCGCAGAGCGCCCGGCTCGGCATCGGTGGCCGCGTCGTACTGCTCCTTCTCGACGTCCTCGATGCCGTATGCGGCGCGCGTCGCGGCGATGTTCCGCTCGATGTACTCGGCCTCCAGGCTCTTCTCATCGGGACCGACCTGGAACTGCTGAATCGCCCAGGGATATCCAACGCCCAGAACGAGGCTCGACGCGATGAGGAGCGCTGTGCCGATCACCGGTAGGCGCCACTTGCCGGTGAAGGCCGTCACGATGAAGAGGACGGCGACGATGATCGCGATTCCGGCGAGAATCTGCTTGCCCGGAATCACCGCGTTGACGTCGGAGAACATGGCACCCGTGCGGATGCCGGAGGTGCCGGTCAGCGTGCGGTACTGATCGAGCCAGAGGCTCGCAGCCTGCAGCACGAGATACAGCGTGGCCAGCACGGCGGCTTGGATGCGCGTCGACTTCGACACGCGCACGTCGCGCCCCGAGAAGGCGATGCCGCCGTAGAGGTAGCTGGTGGCGACGCCGGCGATGAGCGCCAGGAGCGTCGCGGCCGACGCGTACGCCACGATGCCCTGCAGCATGGGCAGGTCGAACAGGAAGAACGAGATGTCGAGGCCGAACTGAGCGTCGGTCTCCCCTGTGCGCTCCCCGTTGATCCAGAGCAGCACGTTCTGCCACTGCGCGGCGGTGCTGAAACCGCCGAAGAGCCCGACGACAGTGGGAAGCCCCCATTTGACCAGTCGGCGCAGCGGCTCGAAGAGCTCCTGATAGCGATCGAGCTGCGCCGTGAGGCGGGCGTAGACGGGGCGCTTGCGGTACGCGATGTCGATCGCGAAGAACACGGGCACGGCGATGCCCACGAATCCGATCAGGAACATCGCACCCGCGGCGAGCCACTGCGTGGTGAGCACCGGCAGATAACCGGTCTGGCGGTACCACAGCACCTCGGTCAGCACGGCTGCGACGGCGAGGAAGCCGAGGATCAGGATCACCACCAGCACGATGGTGATTGCAAGCGGCGAGAGCCGGCGCTGACGGGTGGCCTGAGCCGGGGGGTTCGGGTCGGTCACGTCTTCGTTCACTTTCCTGTCCAGTGGGCACGCGGGGGTGCTGGGCGGGGTGGGTCACTTCACCCTACCGGGCCGCGCTGGTAAAACCCGGGGGTCGTATCCGGTTACGGCGTTCCGGTTCGCGCCGCCACCTCGGCGCCGCAGCGCTCCAGCCCTGCCGGGGAGCTCCCCGAGGCGGCTGCCGAGACCGCATCGATCGCCTCGGCGAGCGATGCCACCGGAGCGACGCGCAATCCGTCGGGAACCCGGTCGGGCACATCCGCGCAGTTGCCGAGAGGCATCAGGAAGAGATCGCTCTCCGCGCGCGATGCGGCCCACATCTTCTGCTCGAGCCCGCCGATGGGCCCCACCTCGCCCGTATCCGTCATCGTCCCCGTGCCGCTGACCGTGATTCCGTCGAGCAGCTCCCCCGGGGTGAGCCGGTCGTACATCGCGAGCGAGAAGACCATGCCCGCGCTCGGACCGCCGATGTCCTCGAGTGAGAAATCGACCTCGCTCGGAAGCTCGAAGTCGGTGGCGACGGTCGCGCCGATCAGGGGCTCGTCGCCCCCTTCGGGGATCGTCGGGGAGAGCTCCACGTCGCGCGCTTCGCCGTCGCGTTCGATCCCGAGCCGCAGCTGACCGCTCTCGCCGGCGGCGATCGTGCCCTCCCGGAGCATCGCGAAGCTCTCGATCGCGTCGCCGTCGAGGGTGACCAATCGATCGCCCGGCTGCAGAACTCCATCGGCCGCGCTTCCGTCCGCGACCTCGGCCACTGTGAGCACGACGCCGACATCGGCGCCGATCTGGCGGAACGCGGCTGCGGCCGCAGTCGTCTGAGAGCTGGCCATGAGCGCGGTGTTCTGGGCGTCGCGGTCGTCCGACGTCTCCCCCTCGCGGAAGAAGTCGGTCAGCGGAGCGATGCGCTGCGAGGGGTCGAAGATGGCGGGAAGGAGCGAGAGCCAGCTCCTGCGCTGGTCGGGGCTTCCCAGGATCTGCACCGTGAGCAGATTCAGCGTGCCGCTCGTCGGGTACGTCTTCGCTTCCGGGAAGGAGACCACCGGCTCGGCCTGATCGTCGACCGTCACCTCGCCGAGCGCGTCGACGACGGGCCCCGGGCGTTCGACGACGTAGGGCGACGGGATCGCGCCGGCGAGCAGCACGGGGACCGCGATGGCGCCGGCGATCCAGAGCCTGCGCCGGTTCGCCGGGCGCCCTTCCTCGGGCAGTTCGCCGAATGGTCCGGTACCGCCGATGTGCTGACCCAATTCACTCCTCGTGCGCCCCGCGTCTGTTCGCAGTCGGCGCAATGGGAATCGCCGAGCGTCGGTCAATCTAGCAGGCGCATCTGAGCACCGTGCCGTAGCGTTGTCGATGAAGCGATGACGAAGGAGCGGCAATGAGCGCGAACGACCACGACGGCGCTGAGCGCCCCGATTCCGGCGGCGATTTCGAAGAGCTGCAGCGCATCCTGCGCGACATGCTGTCGGGCAATGGCGGCGCCCCGGCCAACGGATTCGATCCCGAGCAGTTCGCGAAGGCTGCCGGCATCAACGTCGACCCGCAGGCGCTCCACGCCCTGTTCGGCACCCTCCAGGGGGCCATGCAGAATCCTTCCGCCGAGATCGACTGGTCGGTCGCTCGGAAGACCGCGATCGAGGTCGCGAGCGGAGACTCCGGCTCGGGTGATCCGGCCGCTGCACTCAGGGCCTTCCCCGTGGCTGCACTGTGGCTCGACGAGGCCACCGAGCTCGGCCCGACTCCAGACGCACCGCGAACGCTCTCGCGGATCGAATGGGTGCAGCAGTCGATCGACACCTGGGTCGGACTCGCGGAGCCCGTCGCGGAATCCATCACGCGCGCACTCATGAACGCACTGGAGAGCCAGATGCCCGAGGAGCTCGGTTCGGCGCTCCAGGGAGCCACCCCGATGCTGCGGAGCGTCGGGGGCGCGCTCTTCGCGGTGCAGCTCGGGACCATCGTCGGGCGCCTCTCCGGCGAGGTGGTCTCGGCCGGCGATATCGGAATCCCGCTGCTGTCGGGCGCGGGCCGCGAGGGCGGGGCGCTGCTCCCGGCGGGCGTCGCGGCCTTCGCCGAGGGCCTCGACCAGGATCCCGAGACCGTGACCCTCTATCTCGCCATCAGGGAGCTCGCGCACGCGCGACTCTTCCGGCACTCCAAGTGGCTCCGCCTGCACCTCCTGACCGCGATCGGAGACTACGCGCGGGGCATCAGCATCGATACCGGGCGCATTGAGGAGCTCGCCAGGGACATCGATCCGCAGCACCCGGAGCAGATCCAGGAGATCATCTCGAACGGAGCACTGATCCCTCCGAAGACGGAGGCGCAGGAGGCCGCTCACGGGCGACTCGAGACGATGCTCGCACTGATCGAGGGGTGGGTGGATGTCGTGACCGCGGACGCGGCCAAGCGCATTCCCGGCGCCGACGCGGTCGCCGAGATGGTGCGGCGACGACGCGCGACCGGGGGCCCCGCGGAGCACGCGTTCGCAGCACTCGCGGGCCTCGAACTCCGACCGCGCCGTCTCCGTGAAGCGGCCGCTCTGTGGCGACTCGTCGGAGAGCGGAGCGACACGACGACTCGCGATGGACTCTGGGGCCATCCGGATCTGCTGCCGTCCTCGGAGGAACTGGATCACCCCGCCCGCCTGCTCGAGCGCTTGGGGCTGGCGGGTGTCGCGGCGGACGCCGAGAGCGACGAGTTCGATGTGGCGCTCGCCCAGTTGCTCGACGGAGAGTTGCCGCCGCACGATGAGGATCGCGGCGACGGACGCGACTGACGTGCGCGCCGGCGCGTGATCGGCGTCGCCTCCAGCGATAGCTCCGCTCACACCCACTCGAACCGCACGGGCAAGCCGCGCTCGAGCGAACTCCTGTGAAATGCGCGGATCAGAGCCGCAGTGCGCCCACACTGCTGCTATGGACCCAGTACTGACCCGACTCGACCCTGCGTTCCCGATCTGCTGGGAGGATCCCGACACACTGCGGGTCGGGTTCGAGCGCCCCATCGCCCGAGTCGTCGACCCGACCGCGGGGATGCAGCGGTTCGTCGGCGCGCTCCGGCGGGGAGTGGACGCCGAACGTCTCCTCCATGAAGCACGCCGAGTGGGTGCGACGCTCACCGAAGCGCGCGAGACGTTCGCACAGCTCCGGCCGGCGCTGCTCGCGGCGACCACCGCAGGGCCCCCTGGGGAGACATCGATGCTCACCGCGACGATCTGCGACGGCGGTCGGCCGGTCCCGGCATTGATGCACGCACTCCGCACGACCGGGCACTGCCGGTTCATCGGCGAGGGAGCGACCGACGGCCCGGCTGAGATCGACCTCGTCGTGTACGTCGAACGGTACTGGGAGCCACTGGAACGCGCGCAGCGCTGGTTGATCGACGGGCTGCCGCACCTGCTCATCAGGTTCACCGACGGCGCGGTGCACGTAGGACCGATCGTTGCGCGGCACGGGCGGCCCTGCCACACCTGCGTGTCGCTCGTACGCATCCAGCAGGACGGCGCGACCGCGGCGCTCGCGGCTCAGCTCGCAGGCGCGACGGTTGCGAGCGAACGGCCGGAGACCGCGGTACTCGCTGCGGCCCACGCCGCCAGATTCATCAGCGCGTGGCGCGCCGGCGACCCCGACGCGCACCGCACCCGCATCGTGCTCCCCGATTCCCCTGCTCTCGCCGTTGAAGCTCCGCGCGTCGAACTCGTCGAGCCGCACGAGGAGTGCTGCTGCGGAAGCGGACCCGCCGACCCGGAATGATCAGCGCCCGGCGGCGACCATTCCCGCTTCACTGATGAACCGCGAGGGTTGGCGCGCGGAGCGACCGCCACCGGACACCCCCGACAACCTGAGGGTGTCCTTCGCCCGGGTGAACGCCACGTAGCACAGACGACGCTCTTCGTCGATGGCCGCCTCGTCGGTGGCGTGCATGATCGGCAGCAGGCCCTCGCTCAGGCCCACGACGTGCACCATCGACCACTCGAGACCCTTCGCCGCGTGAATCGCGCTCAGCGTCACCGCCTCGAGCGTGGGTTCGTGCTGCATGCGCTGGCGCGCCAGGAGCTCCTCGCTGAACTCCCGGATCCCCGTTCCCGGCGGCATCTCGTCGACGAGGCCGAGCAGCGCGCCGAGCGCCTCCCATTTCTCGCGCTGAGCGGCGCCCTCCGGCGCCTTCGCCGACCATCCTCCGGCTCGCAGCACGTCGCTGACGATCTGGAAGAGCGGACGGGTATCGGCGACCTTCGCCTCACCGCGAATGAGCATCACCGCCTGCCGCACGTCGGCGCGTTCGAAGAACCGCTGAGCGCCATGCACGCGGGCGCTGACACCGCGCTGCCGAAGCGCCTCCTCGAACCGCGCCGATTGCGCATTCGTGCGGTACAGGATCGCGATCTCCGATGCCGGAGTGCCGGCGCGGACGGCGGCCGCGACCGAGTCCGCGACGGCAGTCGCCTCATCGTGGTCGGACGCGAACCACTCGAACGTCGGCGCCGACTCCGACGCCGCACTCGAGTCCTCGCGCGCCGCTCGAAGCGTCAGGGCGCCGGGCCGATCCCGCATGAGCCGGTTGGAGATGCGCACCACCGGCTCCTTGGAACGGTAATTGCGCTCCAACCGAATCTCGCGTGCGCGCGGATACTCGGCACCGAATCGCAGCAAGTACGAACTCGACGCGCCGGCGAACGAGTAGATCGTCTGGCTCGCATCTCCGACCACGCAGAGATCATCGCGATCCCCCAGCCACATGCGCAGCAGCGCATGCTGCAACGGCGAGACGTCCTGGTACTCGTCGACGGTGAAGAACCGGTAGCGCTCGCGCACCTGGAGCGCAACGCTGGGCTCGGTCTCCAGCATGCCCGTCATCAGCACGAGCACGTCCTCGAAATCGATCTGGCGTCGTTCCTCGAGCAGCGCGGTGTAGGCACGGTGCAGGTCGATCAAACGCTCCGGGGTGAGGCCCTGCGGAACGGGACGCGTCGCCACCTGAGCCGCGTAGGCGTCGATGCTCAGCATGCGCGTCTTGCGCCATTCGATCTCCGCTGCCGCATCGCGCAGCGCCTCGCCTCCGAGGCGCAGCCCGAGCGACTCGACGGCCTGCGAGAGCGCCGCGACCTTGCCGGGGAGCATCTTGGGCGCCGGGCCGCCCACCACGTGCGGCCAGAAATGGTTCAGCTGCGCAAGCGCCGACCCGTGAAACGTCTGCGCGCGAACGCCGTCAGCGCCGAGCGCCCGCAAGCGCCCCTGCAGCTCACCCGCGGCCTTCCGCGTGAAGGTCACCGCGAGTACGCGACCCGGGTCGTACACCCCGGTCCGCACACCGTACGCGATTCGATGCGTGATGGCGCGGGTCTTCCCCGTTCCGGCACCTGCGAGCACCGCGACCGGCCCGCGCAGGCTCTCCGCGATCTCCCGCTGTTCCGGGTCGAGCGCATCGAGAATCGTGTCGACGCGCTCGCTCACGACGCCCCGCGCGTGTCGTCCGTGCGGGAGCCGCCCTCCGCTACCCAACAGTCGATCATCCACCGCGCGATCGACAGCGGCATGGGAAGAGTCAGTCCGTCATCGGGGTCGCGGAGTTCCTCTCGCGTGAACCACCGGAGCTCCGAGATCTCCGTCGGGTCGGGAACGAGCGCCTCGGGGTCGACGCCGGTCGCAAGGCGCGCCCGGAAGCCGAGCATCAGCGATCGGGGAAAGGGCCAGGGCTGCGACGTCACGTACGTGATCTCCCCCAGCTTCACCCCGGACTCCTCGAACACTTCTCGCTGCACCGCCTGCTCGAGCGATTCTCCCGCCTCGACGAAGCCGGCGAGCAGGGAGAAGCGACCCGGTTCCCAGAGCGCATTGGAGCCGAGGAGCACGCGGTCCTCGTGCTCGATCAACACGATCACGGCCGGGTCGGTGCGCGGGAAGTGCTCCGCTCCGTGCGCATCGATCCGAGCCCAGCCTCCCAGAATGGGCTCGGTGCGTTCGCCATCCCGCGACGAGAAGCCGGCGGCCTCGTGCCATCTCAGCAACGCCGAGGCGACGCCGACCGCCTCCCGCTCAGCCTCGGTGAGGCGGGCTCCCACCTGAAACGGATGCGTCCAGGTTTCGAGGGGCGCGCGGGTCTCGCCCGCCGACTCCGGCTCAAGCCGCGCGAAAACGGGAGCGCCGTCGATTCGACCGAGGAAGACGTCTCCCGCATCGGGGTCGCCGGGGGCCGGTCGCCATGAGAGCCGCACGCCGTCGTCATCTGCGATCACCGGGATCTCGACGCCCCGCAATCGGAGCAGGCGCGTCGCGGGATCGCTCCACGCTGCGGCCAGCAGCTCCTGGTCCGCACGGGTCGCCGCATCGCGGTCGAGGGCGCCGCGCGCGAGTGGTGGTCGGGCCGAGTTCGAGGTCATGCGCTCCCCTGTTCAATCGCGACCGAGGCGTGCGCCCGGACGCGGCGCTGCTTGGAGTTGCCGGCGGGCTGCGACTCGGTGCGCGTGGCGGATCGACCGAGTCGACGCGCGTGCATACGCTGAGTACATGGCCAGCATTCCTCTCACCTTAGCCGCGCTCTCGACCTCAGCGGTGCCGGGGCTGGTCGTGTTCGGAGTCCGCGAACACGAGAGCGATGACGGGTTCCTGTCAGCGGTCATCGTCACGGAGGACGACGACCTGCTCGTCCGCGTGCCACGCACGCAGCAGGCCGAGGTGCAGCAATCGGCTGAACTTCTCGGTCTCGCCGCGCTCACGGAGGGCCCGAGAAGCCGACTCCCCTTCACCGCTCCGACCGCCCTCGGGATGACGCGCGCCGGAGACACCCGCGCCGTGGTCACCACGTTCCTGGATGGAGCTCGGTTCGCGGCGACCGATCTCACGGACGATGCGATCCTGCTCCAACCCCTCGCCGAGGCGATCGCGGCGATTCACGACCTTCCGCTGACCGTCGCCCAGCACGGCGGCCTTCCCGTGCGCTCCGCGCAGGATCTGCGAGTGCTGGCGACGCGGCTCGTCGACCGGGCCGACGCGACGCGGCTGCTCCCCGAGACCGTGCGACGCCGCTGGACCCATGTGCTCGAGACCCCCGACCTCTGGGACTTCGCGCCCACCATGGTGCACGGTTCGCTCGACGCCGAATCGATCAGGGTCGAGGACGGCTCGATCACCGCCGTGCTCGGATGGTCCGAGTGCGGCATCGGCGATCCGGCATCCGATCTGGCCTGGCTCCTCGCGGCGGGTACGGAGGTGCTCGACGGCGTGATCGCGAGATACGCTCGGGCTCGGAACAGCGAGTCTCTCTCGCACCTGCGCGCGCGGGCCGCGCTCTACCACGAGCTCGAGGTCGCGCGATGGCTGCTCCACGGCACCGAGACGCACGACCAGGCCGTCATCGATGATGCGGTCGCGATGCTCGATCGCATGGTGGGAACCGGCGGCGCGCTCGGATCCGCGTTCACGGAGGCGGTGGCCGCCGCCCCGCTCAGCTCCGAGGAGGTGATCGCACTGCTCGAGCGCACACCTCAGATCGACGATGCCCTGTCAGACACGGCCGCCTTCGAAGCCCTCGACGAGGATCGCATGTTCGGTGTCGACACCGACTTCATCGAGCCGTTGCACGAGGACGGGGAGGATGCCGCCGCGAACGGCAGCGACGGGGAGGACGCCGATGCCGAGCATCTCACCGAGCAGCTCACGGAACCGCTCTCCGACGAGGACCTGCCGGGCCGTCCCCGACCTTGAGCATCGCTGCGGCCGACCGCCATATCGCCTCGAGCTCGTCGAGACCGCGTGGAGTTCCTCCGGAGAGTTCCACGCCCTCGGCGACGTAGAACAGGGAGACGTCGATGCGATCCGGCTCGACGCCCGCCCACTGCGCATAGGCGAGACGGTAGAGGTCGAGCTGGAAGAATCTCGATTCCCGTTCCGCGTCGTTCCGGGGCGCGCGACCGGATTTCCAGTCGACGATCTCGAACCGCTCATCACCGACGCGATACACCGCGTCGAGTTTGCAGACGAGAGTGCGCCCGGCGAACGGCAGCGTCACCTCCTGCTCGACGGCGATCGGCTGCAGATCGGCCCACCTCGAGCGCTCGAAGCGCTCGATCAGTGGCGCGAGCTCCCTCGCATCCGCCGAGGCGTCATCCTCGCGCGACGACTCCGCCGAGTCTGAAACACTCTCCCGGAGAGCGTCCTCGAGTCCGGCGAGCGGCAGCTCCGTGCCGCGGGCCGTCGTCGCACGCCGCTCCACCCACTCGTGGAACCGATTGCCCACCCGCGTTCTGCGGAATGGCCGTTGCGGCACGGGCCGCAGGCGTGCGCGTTCAGCGGCGACCGGATCCTCGATGAACTCGTGGAACGTCGAAGCGGTGAGCCGGTCGGGCAGATCTGCGTCCTCGCCCGACTCGTCGCCCGCATGCAGAACGGCACTGCGCTCTGCGAGCAGCAGGCGCACGGCCTCGTCGAGCGACTCGGCGCCTGGCGCTTCGGTCGGCGGCTCGTCCGATCCCTGCTCGTCCGATCCCTGCTCGACGATCGCGCGACGCACCTCGTCCGCGGCGCGCAGCACCGCCGCGGATCGAGTGCCCAGCGGGTCGAGCGGCCATTCGAGTGTGAGTTCCTCCCGCTCCGACGGGTCGGCATCGTGCGCGCTCGTGTCGGGCAGCCCGGCGATCACTCCGGCTTCCTGGAGCTCGGTCAAGAACACGGAGGGCACCCGAGCCCGCGTCTGGCCTCCCCAGAACGAACCGCTGAGCAGCAGGCGTCCGGCCGACCGCGTGATCGCGACGTAGGCCAGGCGCCGTTCCTCCTCCTGGTGCCGTGTCTGCAGTGCGGCGCGGTACTCGGCGATGCGGTCGCGGAGTTCCTGCTGCGTCTCCGCGATGCGCCAGTTCAGGGCCGGACGGGAGGCTGCGTCTCCACGGAGCTCGTCGGGAAGCTGGCCCGTACGCAGCCATCCGGCTCCGGCGCGCGCGTGACCGGGGAATTCTCCGGCCACGAGTCGCGGCACGGCGACCAGGTCCCATTCGAGCCCCTTCGAGCCGTGCGCCGTGATCAACTGCACCGTTCCGGGGGCGGGCTCGGCCACATGCTCCGCCGCTTCGTCCGCCTCCATGGCGCGCTCGATCCATTCGAGCAGCGAGGGCAGCGAACCGTCGGTGTCGACGGCCAGGTAGTCCTCGACCATGTCCGTGAACGCGTCGAGGTTCGCGTGCGCCGCCGAGCTTCCGGCGAGATCACGTGCCTCGTTGGCGTCGAGTTCGATATCGATTCGCAGGGCCTGCACGGTCGCACCGATGAGCTCGGGGATGCTGCCGCCCACTCCCCGCCGCAAACCCGCCAGCATGCGTCCGGCCTCACGCAGGCGTTCTCGGCCGACCGCCGAGATCGTCGCCAGAGCGCGGTGGTCGAGATCGCGCATTCCCGCGATCTGATCGAGCGCGTCGATCAACGTGGTCTGCCGGTCGGGGTCCGGGAGCACCTGGTCGGGCGCCCGATCCTCTGGCGAGAGCGGGCGCTGGGCGATATCGCGCTGGCCGAACCAGCGAGCGGCATCGCGCAGTCCCGAGATATCCGCGACGCCGATGCGGAAGCGCGGGCCGGCGAGCAGGCGGATGAGATCGCCTCCCGCGTCGGCGTACCACAGGCACCGCAGCGCACTGACGACATCGGTCACCTCCGGCGTGGTCAGCAGCCCGCCGAGGCCGATGATGCGGACGGGCACTCCGGCGTCGGCGAGCGCCGCCGCGAACGCGGCCATGGGGCCCCTGGTGCGGAAGATCACAGCGGCGGTGGGGAGCTCGTCGTGCTCCTCGAGGTACTGCTCGCGGGCGGAGCGCATCCACTCGGCGACGGCGAGGCGCTCCTCGTGCACCGTCTCGGGATAGCACCAGTCCACACTCCCGGCAGGCGCACCGGGACGCGGCGACAGCCGCGGAACATCGATCGCCGACTCCGCCGTGAGCGGAGCCGCAATCGTGTTGGCCGCGTGCAGAACGGTGCTCGGGTTGCGCCAGCTCGTCGACAGCGTCAGCGTCGCCGCCGATGCGTCCGACCGGCGCGCACTGCGGCCGGACGCATCGAGCGCCCGTGTCTCACCAGCGCCTGCCTGCCGAACTGCTGCGAAGTCGGCGTGGAACGATTGCAACCCTTCAGCCGAGGCGCCCCGCCACCCGTAGATCGACTGATGCGGATCCCCCACCGCCATCACCGAGCCACCGGCGAAGATGCGCGAGAGAAAACGGGTCTGCCCCACCGACGTGTCCTGCACTTCGTCGAGCAGCACGACGCGGTGGCGTTGGCGCAGCACCCGACGCGCACTGGGCGAGGCGTCGAGCGCCGCTGTCGCCAGGGCGAGCTGGTCGGGGAACTCGATCACCCCGCGGCGCTGCTTCTCCTGCGCGTACGCTCGTGCGAGCCGGGTGATGAGCGGCGTCTCCGCGAGACTCGCCACCGCGTCGCGCACCGGCGCGTACTGCTTGCCGCTCGGAGTTCGACCGAGCTCCTTCTCGTTGTAGGGCAGCTGCTGCACCCGGGAGAACTCCTCGACGATGCGGTCGACGCGATCGAGGGAGGTGAGATGGTCGGAGACCGCGTGGTCGAGCCCGAGCACGTACCGGATGAGTTCGGGTACGCGCAGTGCGCTCTCGACGAGCCCCGCGTCATCGCTCGTGAGGAGCACCTCGCGGGCGATGCGCCATGCTGTCGCCGTGTCGATGACCGCTGCCCCCGGCGCCACGCCGGCGGCGATGCCGAACTCCTGAAGCACGCCGGCCGCGAACGCGTTGTACGTGCTCACGTCGGGAATCTCGAGGCCGTCCGAGAGCATCTCTCGCAGGAGCTCCGCGCGCTCCAGCTCCTCCGCGCTGAGCGCGCCGCGCTCAGCGGCATCGCCGAGTCGTTCGGCGAACGCGGAGAGTCTCCCGGAGATGCGTTCGCGCAGCTCGCCGGCGGCCTTGCGCGTGAAGGTGAGACCGAGCACCTCGTCCGGCGCGGCCCATCCGTTCGCGACGAGCCACACCACGCGGTTCGCCATCGTCTCGGTCTTCCCGCTCCCGGCGCCCGCGACGACGAGCGCCGTTCCCCCGAGCGGGTGCTCGATCACCGCTCGCTGCTCCGCCGTCGGCGTGAGCGGCGTCGCGGGCGGTACCGCGAGGATCTCGGCGATGCGCGCCGCCGAGAATAAGACCCGATTCGGCTCCAACTCCGCGTGCACCGAGCTCATGCTCGGCTCACCGCGGGAATGACGTGCAACCGGCACGCTCCCGGCTGATGCGGGTCGGAGCAGTGGTGCTCGACACGCGCTGTGAAGGCTCCGGCCGCCATCACCCCGGCGATGTTCGACACCCGGGCTATGAACGCCTCGCGCATCTCATCCGAGAGCGGCTGCTGCACCCGCTCGATGAAGGCGGCGTCCTTCACCGCGTCGGGATGCACGTAGAGCAGTCGCGCTCCGCCGCTGACCGGCCTCGACCCTTCCCGTTCGTCGCGTGGTGCGGAGGGCAGCACCTCGGACGGCAGCTCCTCGGAGGGCGCGGGTGCGAGGCCCTCGAACGCGCCGAGCGTCACGCCGATCTGATACGCCTGCAATTGCGCGTGCTCCTCGGCTGCGGTTCGACTCGGAGGAGTGCGCCCCGTCTTCAGATCCAGTACGGTCACCTCGCGTTCTCCTTCGCGGTTCGTTCGCTGTTCCAGGCGATCTGCGACCCCCCGCAGCTCGGCGCGGTCGATGGTCGCCGAGAACACCGCTTCCCGGCCGATCAGTGTGCGATCCGAGCCCTCGAATTCTCGAAGGTACTCCGCGAGCCCCGCCGTCATCGCCTGAGCGAGTCGCCGCGTTCGCTCGGCCTCCCACTCCGCGGCGAACGGCAGCTTGCCCCATTCCTCGCTGACGATCTCGAAGAGCTGCTCGGGGTCTGCGCTGGTCGCGGTTTCGAAAGCGTGGTGGAGCAGCGTTCCGAGGCTCGCCTGCACACTGCCCGAACCGCCTCCGAGGCTCGAGACGACCCAGTCGAGCGGGCAGTTCTCGGCCCGTTCGAGTTGCGACGGGCTCACGCTGACCCGCGCATCCGCGTCGCCGTCGAGGTCGGTGAGGGGCGCCGTGGTGCTCGGGGGCATGACGCCGTACCACTCGTCGGGATGGGCTCCGGGCACCTGCGCCTGCGCGAGCGCCACGAGTGCGCCGATCGCGTCTGCGTCTGCGGGGTCGCGCACCGCCCGACGCCGCATTGCGGCGACCTGCCCGCGCAGCGTGAGCCGTGTGCTCGGGAGCGACTGAACAGCGTAGTCGCGGCCGAGGCCGAAGAACGCGCTCGGATGCTGGTTCTCATCGGCCACCGCCACCACCAGCAGTTCATGCCGGGCGCGTGCGCAGCTGTGCGCGAAGAGCCGCAACTCGTCGTGCATGGTGTCGCGTCGGGACGGCGGCTCCGCCGCTCCTCCGCGCAACCAGCGCTCGAGGGCCGCCGCACCGACGAGCGACCCGCGCGAACGCAGATTCGGCCAGGCGCCGTCCTGCACCCCGATCACCGCCACAACGTCGAATTCCCGCCCGATGGCGCCCTGGGGCGTCGTCACCGTGACCGTGGAGCGCTGGCTGCGGCGGGCGAGCGAATCCTCGGGTACCGCGCTCTCGAGCAGATCGCAGAGCAGCTCGTCGATCGCCTGAGCGCTGTCCTGCTCCTCGTGGCGCTGCAGCGCGAAGAACAGCGCCATCACGGCGTCGAGCGAGCGACTCGCCTCGTCGGCGCGCGCGCCTCTCGCCGAGAGCGCGTCCTCCTGCCACTTCGAAGCGAGTCGCGTGCCATCCCAGATCGCCCAGAGCGTTTCGCGCGGGGTGCCTCCGGCCTCGTGCACGCGCTCTGCGGCCTGCAGCACCATTCCGATCCGGCGAAGCGCTCTCCCTCCGGCACTGTCGATCATCGGTGTCGCGCCGGGGAACGCGACGGCCTCGAGTACGAGGTCATCGACGGTCGCCGGGTCTCGCTCCGAGGCGGCAGCCGCTCTCCGCTCGTGCAGCACGAGCGCACCGCGGAGACGTCGGACCGCCACGGGGTCGAGCCCGCCGGTCGCTCCGCCGACGAGGTCCAAGAGGTCCTGCGCCGTGAGGCGCAGGATTCCCAGCGCGTGCTGGAGCATGCGGACCAGTTCCCGCACGATCCGGTGCTCGCGCAGCACGATTCCCCCGGCGGCGAGGTTCGTGGGCACCTGATGCACGGCGAGGGCTCGAGCGACGCGCACGGCTTCTCCCCTGCTGCGGCAGATCACGGCCATCTGATCCCACGCGACCGGTCGCCGGTCGCCGAGACCGAGTTTCCGGGCGCGGAAGCGGTGGGCGATGACACCCAGCTGCTCCGCCGAAGACCCGACGCGCGCGAACTGCACGGGCGCTCCGCCGTGAGCCCGCGCCCCCGGCTCCGCCGAGGCCCCCGCCTCGCGCTGCCGGCCCGCCCCCGAAGCGCCGATGCGTCGCGTCAGACCGCGCACGAGCTCGCGGACCTCGACGCCGTGGCGATGCACCTCCTCCAGCGTGACGATCCCCTCGCCCGCGACCTCGGCGAGCGCCGCAGCCGTTGCGGGTTCGCGTCGGGCCAGCTCGCGCACGACGCCGGAGAGCATGCCCGTGCGCTCACCCTGGAAGGCCCCGGTGGCGATATCGGGGTCGCCGAATACCCGGATCCGGCTCCCGGCCGCAGCGCACGCGGCCAGCAGCGCCAGAGCCCCCTCGCCCAGCTCCTGAGCATCATCGATGAGAATGAGCCTCGGCACCGGGAACCCGTCGCCCGCTCGCGCGTCGGAGCGCACACCGTGCTCGCGAACGGCATCGCTTGCAGCGCGCAGGATCGCGCTCGGACTCAGCTCCCCCGGCCGTTCGGTCGAGGCTCGCGCCGCGGCCGCCTCGACGAGCGCGAGCGCCGCGGTCCATCGCTCCACGAGCTCCGCGCCCGGCCCTTCCGACTGCGCCCGCGCGGCCCGGGCGGCGCGAGCGGCTTCGACCTCCTGCGCGAGTTCGCGGGGTGAGCGACCGAAGTCGTCGAGCACGCGCCAGAGATCACGGAGCTCGGCGCGGAAGGCGGGTGTCGCGAGCACCTCCGGCACGATGCCGATCGAGCGGGCGAGCGCCGTCGCGCTTCCCTCGGAGATCACCTCGGCGAGGAGCTCGTCTTGAACAGTACCCGTGAGGAGGCGCGGAGCGTCCGCGCCGATCAGCGCGTGCTCCCGCGAGAGCACCGCGAAGCCGAGCGACGCCGCGGTGCGCACCGGCGTCCCGCCGATCGCCCGCCCGACCGCCCGCTCGACGCGCGCGCGGAGGTCGGCGGCGGCGAGACGATTCGGGGCGAGCGCGATCACATCCTGTTCATCCCACCCGCCGATGCCGACGGCGCGCCGATACGTCTCGACGAGCACGGTGGTCTTCCCGCTCCCCGGCGCCCCCAGCACCCGGGCGTGCGCGTCGACGTCGAGGGCGAGCGCCCGCAGTTGAGACGGGTCGAATGGGATCATGTCGTCAGCCTACTGACGACCGCCGACACTGCTGGTTCCGCAATCGCCCTCGCCGGCCGTCGTGCGCTTCTGGCGAACGTCGCGTCTCCATCGGGCGTCGGGACGAGCCGCAGCCGTAGACTCGACACAGACTCGACCCGTGGCCCCGTGCCACTGACTTCAGGAGGCCCCGTGGAAATCCGCATCGGTATCAAGCATTCGCCCCGCGAGCTCGCGTTCGACACCGACTCGAGCGCCGCAGACGTGCGACGCGTCGTCGAAGAGGCCATCTCGAACGATGCCGCACTCGTCACCCTGTCGGATGTGAAGGGGCATCAGTACCTCGTCAACACCGAGGCGCTCCTGTACATCGAGCTCGGCGGAGAAGGCGGCCGCAAGGTCGGCTTCATCAGCTGATCGCCGCCCTCGCGCACGGCCCCGCATCCGAGCAGGATCGCGGGGCCGTGTCGTTCCCTACGATCCGAGCGAGTCCCGGACCACGTCGAGGAGCGCGTCGGCCACTGCCCGCTTCGAACCGCTCGCGACGGTGACCGGACGTTCGTCGGCGGCGAGGATGTGCAGCGTGTTCTCCCCCGCTTCGAACCCCTCCGACCAGCTCACCGCGTTCACCGCGAGCAGATCAGCACCCTTGCGAGCCAGCTTCCTCCGGCCTCGCTGCACGAGCTCGTCCTCGTTCTCGACCGTCTCCGCGGCGAAACCGACGATCACCTGACCGGGTCGACGCTGCTGCACGAGACCGACGAGGATGTCGGGGTTCTCGACGAGTTCCAGTACCGGCGCCCGGCCGGCCCCGTCCTCCTTGCGGATCTTCCGCTCGGCCACGTCGGCCACGCGATAGTCGGCGACGGCCGCCGCCATGATCACGACCTCCGCACCCGCCGCTGCAGCGCGCGCGGCGCGCTCGAGCTCGGCCGCGGTACCCACCGGCACCACGCGCACGGCCGGGCGATCCTGCACCTCCGAGAGCACAGCGGAATCGACGTTCGCGGCGAAGAGCACGATCTTGGCACCGCGATCCGCCGCCGCCGCCGCGATGGCGACTCCCTGACGCCCGCTCGACCGGTTGCCGAGAAAACGTACCGGATCGATCGGCTCGCGCGTGCCGCCGGCCGTCACCATGATTCGCAGGCCTGCGAGGTCGGCGGAGCGGCCGGACCCCGCCGCGTCGGCCTGCACCGAGTCGAGTGCCTCCGCGGCGGCAGTCTCCAGCGGCACATCGTCGGCTGCGGCTGCGGCGTCCGTCTCGAGGTCCGCGCTCGCCTCGCGCTCATCGCCGGCCGCGAGCAGCGCGCGCACCCGCTCCGCGATGGTCTCCGGCTCGCTCATGCGTCCGGGGCCGGTGTCGGCTCCAGTCAGCCTGCCGGATTCCGGGCCGACGAACTGCACGCCGCGCGACCGGAGGATCGCGACGTTGTCCTGCGTCGCCGGGTGCTGCCACATCTCCGTATGCATCGCGGGAGCGACGAGCACCGGCGCGCGGGTCGCGAGCAGTGTCGTGCCGAGCAGATCGTCGGCGAGGCCCGCGCTCATGCGCGCGAGCGTGTGCGCCGTCGCGGGAGCCACGACCACGAGGTCGGCGCGCTGCCCGAGCCCGACGTGCCGCACCTCGGGCACGTCCTCGTGCACGGAGGTCGTGACGGGGTTGCGACTGATCGCCTCCCAGGTCGGCTTGCCGACGAATCGCAGAGCCTCCGCGGTCGGCACGACGTGCACGTCGTGACCGTCCTCGACCAGGGTGCGGGCGAGCTGCACGACTTTGTACGCGGCGATGCCGCCGGTCACTCCGAGCACGATGTTCATGAGGACATCCTCCCACCCCGGCGCGCGATCCGCGCGCGCCTGCGTTGCGGCGTCCGGTCAGACGCGGCGTCCGATCAGACGCGGCGTTCGATCAGACGCGGCGTTCGAGCAGCACCATGACCTCGAGGTGACGCGTATGGGGGAACATGTCGAACACGCGCGCACTCCGCACGCCCCACGACGGCATCGCGGCGAGATCGATCGCGAGGCTCTCGGGGTTGCAGCTCGAGTAGATCACGCGCCGGGCGGGTGCTCGCTCGATCCACTCCGAGAGCTCGGCGCCGATGCCCCGGCGGGGCGGGTTCACGATGACCGTGTGCGGGGCGTCCGCCGTGGGCGCACCGACCGCGTACCTCGTCGCATCGGCGGCGACGAACTCGGCTGCTATCCCGGCTTCGGCTGCACTGCGGCGCGCCGACTCGACTGCCGCTTCGCTGATCTCGACGCCGAGCACGCGGGGCGGGGCGGCGCGCACGGCGGCGGCGCAGTGCAGAGCGAACCCGCCCACGCCGCAGTACAGGTCCCAGATGGAGTCGGGGCGCTCGGCGGCGACCCACTCGGCGGCCTGCGCGTACAGCGCACGCGCCACGGCGGTGTTCGTCTGGAAGAAGCTCTGGGGCCGCAGATGCAGCGAGACCTCTCCGAGTCCCATCTCGAGCGAGTCGCCGAGCAGCAGCTCCTCGCGCTCGCCCTCGAGCACCGCCTTGTGCTCGGGCAGCAGGTTCACCGACACGACGACCGCTCTCGGCACGCGCTCGAGCAGTGCGGGCAGCGCCTTCCGCAGCACGTGCAGCCCCTGCTCCGAGCGCGTCACGAAGCGCAGCATCAGCTCGCCGGAGGGCGCGAGCGTGGCGTGCACGAACTTGAGCTCCCCGCGTCGCCGCGGAACGTCGTAGGGCTCCAGGCCCGTCGACTCGATGAACGCCACCAGGTGCGGGATCGCGTCGCGGATGCCCGGCTCCTGAATCACGCAGTCGCGCAGGTCGATCCCGGTACCGTCCCGTCCGAGTATGCCGAGCGTCACGGCACGGGCGCGACCGCCGACCACGAGTTTCGCCTTGTTCCGGAAGTCCGCGGTACCGCCCCGCACGCTCGGCAGCCAGAGCGCCTCGGGCACCTGCGGCAGCAGTTCGCGGCACCGCCGCTCCTTGTCGCTGAGCTGGGTCGGGTACGGCGTCTCGAGCAGGGCGCACGACCGGCAGCGCCCAGCTTCGAAGTACGCGCAGTGCGGGAGAGTAGACATCGGAGGCCTCAGGCCGTCAGCCCCAGCCCGTCCATCCGCCGGATGTGGTCGGCGATGAGCTCCGTGAACACCGGCTCGACCTCGCTCGCATCGAACTCGCGGTGCTCGCTGAGAGAGAGCACGGCCCGGGAGACGAGCAGGGTGTCGCCGACGAGGCGCCTGCCCCACACGGCGAGCCAGCTCGAGAGCAGTTCGTCGGCCTCGAGCGCGTCTTGCAGCAGCGTCTTGAGCTCCGGGCGACCCGTGTCGTTGCGCAGGATCGCGATCGCCTCGCCGCGGTAGCCGTCTTTCAGGCCGCTCGCGAGACTGGCGAAGAAGTCGTCGAAGAGGCCGCCGACGAGATAGAGCGACAACACGTGTTGGTGCCAGTCACCCGTGTCGATGCGTTCGACGTACGAGTCGATCACGGGCGAGAACGGCTCCATGACGACGTGCGGCTCGTGGCCGCGCGACCGGATCTGCCCGGTGAGCTGCTGGTGCTTGGCGAGTGTCTGGCCGGCGACGCGAGCCAGCACGTCCTTCGCCTCGAGCGACGGAGCTCCCGAGACGGCCCGGGTGGCCGCTTCGTAGAGTTCGAGCTGCAGGTATGCGGTGAGTCCGAGGAACGGCATGATCCCGGGAGCGAATTCGGCGAGCTCGACCCGCTCCGCCTCACCGGCGTCTCCGCGCGAGCGCATCTTGCGCGCGGGCGCGTTCTTCCGGCGCAGGCCTTTGATCCACTCGAACACCCTGACAGCTTACCGCCGTGCCGCCGCCGCCTTGGAATAGACTGGCGACGAACGTACTTCACCGCCGGAGCCATCGGAGCGCCGGCCGCTGCGCCTTTCGACACGCGCGCGCAGCACCCGCACTCATCGAAAAGGACGCACTATGACCACATTCCTCGAGCTCGGCGTCGATCAGGACATGGTCGACTCCCTGAAGGACCGGGGCATCGTCGACGCCTTCCCGATTCAGGAGCAGACGATTCCGCTCGCGTTGTCGGGGCAGGACATCATCGGCCAGGCGAAGACCGGCACGGGAAAGACCTTCGGCTTCGGCCTGCCGCTGCTGCAGCGCGTCGGTGCGCAGCCTGTGGATGGCGTGCAGGCCCTCGTAGTCGTGCCGACCCGCGAGCTCGCCGTGCAGGTCTACGAAGATCTCGAGCTCGCGGCGAAGAACCGAGCTGCGACGGTCGTGCCGATCTACGGCGGTAAGGCGTACGAGGGGCAGATCGAGCAGCTCAAGTCCGGCGCGCAGGTCGTCGTCGGCACCCCGGGTCGCCTGCTCGACCTCGCGAATCAGCGCCTGCTCGACCTCAGCAAGGTCCGCGAGATGGTGCTCGACGAGGCCGACAAGATGCTCGATCTCGGCTTCCTCGCAGACATCGAGAAGCTGTTCTCGCTGACACCCCCGGTGCGCCACACCATGCTCTTCTCCGCGACGATGCCGGGCACGATCGTGACACTCGCGCGACGATTCATGTCGAATCCGATCCACATCCGCGCGACCGACCCCGACGAGGGCGCCGCACAGGCGAACATCGAGCACATCGTGTACCGCGCGCACTCCCTCGACAAGGACGAGGTGATCGGGCGGATCCTGCAGGCCGAGGGCCGCGGGAAGACCGTCATCTTCATGCGCACCAAGCGCGCCGCTGCGAAGCTGCAGGAGGAGCTCGTGGATCGCGGCTTCGCCGCCGTGTCCGTGCACGGCGATCTGAACCAGGAGCAGCGCGAGCGCGCCATGGTGACTTTCAAGACGGGCAAGAAGGACATCCTGATCGCGACCGACGTGGCGGCGCGCGGCATCGACGTCGACGACGTCACCCACGTCATCAATCACACCGTGCCCGACGACGAGAAGACCTACCTGCACCGTGTCGGGCGCACCGGGCGCGCAGGGCGCACCGGCATCGCCGTGACGTTCGTCGACTGGGACGACCTGCACAAGTGGGCGCTGATCAACAAGGCGCTCGACTTCGGCATCCCCGAGCCCGTCGAGACGTACTCCTCATCGCCGCACCTCTTCGCCGACCTGAAGATCGCTGAGGGGACGAAGGGGCGGCTGAAGGCCACCCCGGTGAAGGAGCGCGCCCCCCGCGACCGATCGGACGCGCGTGCCGGCCGATCCGGTTCGTCGAACAGCGCGGGCGGCCCCGGATCGGGCGAGACCGGCGACGGCGAACGCGCTCGGAAGCGCACCCGACGCCGCACGCGCAGCGCGAATCCCCTGGGTCAGGGCCGCCACGAATCGCACGGTCACGAGCAGCACGGTCACGACGCCGAGGGCGGTGGCGAGCCCGGTGCCCCGCTGACTCCCGCCGATGCGCTGGCCGCTTCGGGGGAGACGGCTCCCCCGAAGCGCCGTCGGCGTCGGCGTCGCGGAGGCTCGGGAGCATCCGGTGGTGCGGACAGCGCGGCCGGGGCGACCGCAGAGTAGGCAGCGCCACACCCACAGCGTCTGCACGACGCGTCAGCGCGGTTCGGCGAGCCCGTCTCGCAGGCGTGCGACGGTAGCCCGGTCGGTCACCTGCTGCCCGAGCAGGTTCGGCTTCCCCGCGCCGTGATAGTCGCTCGACCCCGTCGCCACGAGGCCGAGTCTCGACGCGGCGGCGATGATGGGCGGCAGCCAGTCCTCGCGGTGCTCGGGGTGGCGCAGTTCGACTCCGAACAGGCCTGCCCGCGCGAGCTCCGCGAGTTCACCCGGCGATACGGGGGTGCGCTGCCGGAACGCGGCGGGATGGGCGAGCACCGCAGCGCCGCCCGCGGACCGCACCATCCGAATCGCGTCGACGGTCTCGATGGCCTCGGTGCCGAGGTAGTACGGCGACCGCGGATGCAGGAGTTCTGCGAACACCGTGCTGCGATCCGGAAAATACCCGGCTGCCACCAGCGCATCGGCGATGTGCGGGCGACCCACCGTGCGCGCATCCTCATCGCCCAGCACCGATTCCCAGGTGATCGCGTAGTCGGCGGAGACGAGACGCACCATCTCGCGTGCTCGGGTCAGCCGCGACCGGCGCACGGAGGCGAGGGCTTCGAACAGCTCGCCGGCGAGCGGGGCGATGCCGTATCCGAGCAGATGCCTCGACTTGCCCCGGTGCTTCGTCGTGATCTCGATGCCGGGCAGGAAGTCGATGCCCACCTTCCTCGCGGCAGTGCGCGCCTCGTCCCAGCCGTCGATCGTGTCGTGGTCGGTGAGCGCGAAACCCGCGAGCCCGAGTGCGGCCGCTTCACGGGCGATGTCGCCCGGTCGCGTCGTGCCGTCGGAGAAGACCGAGTGCGTGTGCAGGTCGAAGCCGGCCGGCGTCTCCGCGGATTCCGTCATCCTGCCATCTTAGAGCTGGGCCGGAGTCCAGGATGAGAGGATGGACGCATGACCGACAGCAGCCAGTCCACTCACGAGGTGGAGATCGACAACAGCAACCGGAGCACGACCCCGCAGACGGATGCGTTCGTGGAGTATCTCTCGACGCAGTGGGCCGACCGCCCGGAGATGCTGCCCGAGCCGTGGGCGGTCGCCCCGTACGCGGAGGCGCGTCGGCGCGCCTTCTCATCGAACTTCCCCGGCGAGCGGGTCGTCGTCGCTGCGGGCGCCATGAAGCAGCGCTCCAACGACACGTTCTACCAGTACCGCGCGCACAGCGCCTTCGCGCACCTCACGGGGTGGGGCTCGGCGAGCGAGCCGGGAGCGGTGCTCGTGTTCGAGCCGCGCGACGGCGGGCACGACGCCACGGTCTACTTCCGCGAACGCGCGGGCCGCGACAGCGACGAGTTCTTCGCGAACCCCGAGATCGGCGAGTTCTGGATCGGCCCGAGGCCGTCCTTGGAGCAGGTGGCGGCGGCGCTCGGCGTGGCCACCGCCCCGCTCGGCGCATTCGTCGCGACGGAGGACGACCGCACGCTCGACGACCCGGAGGTGGCGCGCGTCGCCTCGGAGCTGCGGCTGGTCAAGGACGCGTACGAGTTGGCGGAGATGCGGTCCGCAGTCGACGCGACAGCACAGGGATTCGACGATGTGCTCGCCGCGCTTCCCCGGGCGAGCGCGCATCCTCGCGGCGAACGGATCGTCGAGGGCGTCTTCAATCAGCGGGCGCGCCTCGAGGGCAACACGGTCGGATACGAGACGATCGCCGCTTCCGGCCCCCACGCGTGCACGCTGCACTGGATCCAGAACGACGGCGCCGTGCGCGAGGGAGACCTCCTGCTGCTCGACGCCGGGATCGAGCTCGACAGTCTGTACACGGCCGACATCACACGCACCGTACCTGTTTCGGGCACCTTCACCGAGGTGCAGCGCCGGGTGTACGACGCCGTGCTCGAGGCAGCGGACGCCGCGCACGCGATCGTGCGACCGGGGATCCGCTTCCGCGACGTGCACGCCGCGGCGATGGAGGTCATCGAGCGCCGCACCCGGGAATGGGGCTTCCTCCCCGAGGACGACGGCACCGCGTACTACCGCCGGTACATGGTGCACGGCACCAGTCATCATCTCGGCATGGACGTGCACGATTGCGCCCAGGCGCGCCGCGACATGTACATGGACGGGATCGTAGAGCCGGGCATGGTGTTCACCATCGAACCCGGCCTCTACTTCCAGCCCGATGATCTCACCGTACCCGAGGAGTATCGCGGCATCGGGGTGCGCATCGAGGACGACATCGTGGTCACCGAGACCGGGTGCGTCAACCTGTCGGCGGATATCCCGCGCACCGCGAGCGATGTCGAGGCCTGGGTGCATGGCGCCCGGGACTGACGACCGGCGTCCGCTCGCTCGTGCGGCCGGCGCGACCGCAACCGCTGCGCTGCTGCTCGGCACGACCGCCCTGGCCCCGCTCTCGATGACGGCGGCCTTCGCCGAAGCCGGCTCATCGGGCTCGGCGAGCGCGTCGGGCGGCGCACCGCATCAGACGCTGGCGGCGGCGGGCGGACCATCCACCGCACTCGCCGCGGGCGTCGAGGTGCCCATCGTGGAGAGCGGGCTCGATCAGGACCGGCCGAAGCAGTCCGGGAAGGCTCCTCGAACGGCCCTCTACACGCTGGAGCAGTTCCTCTTCAGCGGCGTTGTCCACTGGGGCGGGTACCGTTTCACCTACTACAGCCAGAAGGTGCTCCCCGGCGCAGGGCTCGCGATCCCCGGGCGGCACGTCAACGAGGACGGGTACGTCAGCGACGCCGACGGTTTCATCGTGCTGGCGGGAGACGCCCCGAAGGGCGCAGTCTTCGAGACGCCCTTCGGGTACCGGGGGAAGATCTACGATCGCGGCACGTTCGGCACGCATCTCGACGTCTACATCGAGTAACGGCGTCGATTCGCGCGCGCACTCTAGTCCGGCGTTTCGCCGTCGACGTACACCCAGCGGCGTTCCGGGCCCGATCTGCGGAACCGGCTGCGCTCCCGCAGCTCGACCCGGCCGCCCGGGCCGCGGGCGATCGCCGTGAACGTCACGGAACCGGCGTCGTCGAAGGGACCGCCCGCGACCGAACCCTCGATGAACAGACGCCGCCATTCCGTCGCGTCGTCGAGTTCGAGCGACTCCGGTCGCGTCGTGGGATCCCAGGTCGCGAGCAGATAGGCGGCGTCGCCGACCGCGAACGCGCTGTAGCGCGTGCGCATGAGTCGTTCTGCGGACGGCGCCGCTGCCCCCGCGTGCAACGGCCCGCAGCAGGCGGCGAAGCCGATCCCCCGCCCGCAGGGGCAGAGCTCGTCGCTCACGCTCCGAGCTCGCCGCGCAGCGCGCGCTCGAGCGTGTCGAGCCGCACGCCGCCGAGTGCGAGGGCATCGCGATGGAAGGTGCGGATGTCGAAGGCGTCTCCCGCAGCGGATGCGCGCGCAGCGGCCTGATCCCGGAGCCCCTCCCAGATGCGCTGTCCGACCTTGTACGCTGGCGCCTGCCCGGCCCAGCCGAGGTACCGCAGCACTTCGAACCGCACGAAGCCGTCGTTCATGTTCACATTTTCGTCGAGGAACTGGAACGCGTAGGCGCCGTCCCACACGCCGCCGTCGGGCCGCCGCTTCCCCAGGTGCACGCCGATGTCGAGCACGACGCGAGCGGCCCGCATGCGCTGACCGTCGAGCATGCCCAGGCGATCCGCCGGGTCTTCCAGGTACCCCAGCTGCTCCATGAGCCGTTCGGCGTACAGCGCCCAGCCCTCGGCGTGCCCCGACGTTCCCGCGAGCTGGCGACGCCATTCGTTGAGCGAGCCGCGGTTGACGACCGCCTGCCCGATCTGCAGGTGGTGGCCGGGCACACCCTCGTGATACACCGTCGTCAACTCGCGCCAGGTATCGAATTCCGTGACCCCCTCCGGCACCGACCACCACATGCGGCCGGGGCGCGAGAAGTCGTCGCTCGGTCCCGTGTAGTAGATGCCGCCCTCCTGCGTGGGGGCGATGCGGCACTCGAGGGCGCGGATCTCCTCCGGGATCTCGAACTGCGCACCCGCGAGCTCCGCGACAGCGCGATCGCTCGTCTTCTGCATCCAGCGCTGCAGCGCATCGGTGCCGTGCAGCTTGCGCGACGCATCCTGATCGAGCTTCGCGATCGCCTCGGCGACGATGCCCGGGCGCGGCGACCCGCCGACGATCTCAGCCGCCGTGCGCTCCTGCTCGGCGACCATGCGCGCCAGCTCGTCGAGACCCCATTCATAGGTCTCGTCGAGGTCGATCCTCGCACCGAGGAACGCCTCGGATGCGAGTGCGTACCGGTCACGGCCGAACGCGTCGGTCTCGGGCGCGTGCGGCGCGATGTCCCTCAGCAGGAACTCCGCGAGCTCCGCGTAGGCGCTCGACGCGCCGGCGGCCGCGGCGGCGAGCTCGATCGCGGATTCGGCGGGGATGCCCGAGGAGCCAGCGAGCCGACCGAAGAACCCGAGATCCTCCGGTGTGCCCGCGGTGCGCCGCGCCTGAGCCGCAACCTCTTCGACCTGGCGGATCGCCGGGACGAGCCCCTCGCGCACGCCGTCCGCGAGCGTCTCCCGGTAGCCGGCGAGCGCGGCGGGCACCGCGCGCAACCGGTTCGCCACGTGCGACCAGTCCCCTTCCGATTCGGTCGGCATGAGGTCGAAGATGTCGCGAATGCTCTGCGACGGAGACGCGATCACGTTGAGGTCGCGCAGGTGCTCGCCCGCATCGTGCCGGGTCAGCGAAAGGCGCAGTTCGGCCTCGAGGTCGGCACGTGTCACGGCGTCGACGTCGTCGATGGGCGCGACGGCGACGAGCTCGGCGAGCGTGCGTCGCTGATCCGCCGCCAGGGCGTCGTGCCCCGCCGGAGAGAGATCTGGCAGGCCGTCGCTCGTGCGGCCGATGTACGTGCCGATCGTCGGATCGTGCTCGACGAGGGTGTCCACCCACGCCTCCGCGATACGGTCGATCGCAGTCTGCTCGCGCTGTTGCATCATGCTCCTACGCTACGGCGTCAACCTCGGCTCGCCCCGTGCGACGCGACGGGCGCGCGAGAATGCGCCGGACGCCAGGCTAGACTGGTCGTAACACCCGCGCAGCCCTGCGCCCGCACGACTGAGGAGTTCTCGTGAAGATCCGCACCCGCATCGCCACCGCCGTGACCGTCGCGCTCGCCTCGGTCTTCTTCGCCGCTCCCGCGTTCGCGAGCGCCGGCGGCGACAGCTCGGATCAGGCGCTGTCGAGCGCCGGCGATCCGTTGAACTATGCGGGCATCGCAGCAGTCGGCATCGTCCTGCTGCTCATCGTGCTCGTCAGCTCGAAGCTCGTCGGCGACCTCTTCGAGAAGAAGTAACGCGGCTCGCAAGTCCCGATCGGCGACGCTTCGGGCATCCGGGCCGCGTGGCCTCAGTCGATGCTCGCCGGCTCAGTGACGACGCGGATGCCTGAGACCTCGGCATCGACGGCTCCCCGCACGTATCCCGTCGGCGATGCCGCGACCGCTCGCAGGAATGCGACAGTTTCAGCGGTGATCTCCTCCCCCGGCAGCAGATTCGGGATACCGGGAGGGTAGGCGGCGAGTGTGTCCGCGGAGACCCGGCCCACGGCCTCGTCCGCTGCAACGACCTCGCTGTCTCCGAAGTAGGCGTCCCGCGGTAGAACGCGGAGCGCCCCCGGCGCGGGGAGCTCGGGGAATGAAGCGGATGCAGCGATCGGATCCGGATCCGCGAGCGCCGCGCTCGCCACCTCGTCGAGCGCGATCATCACCCGCTCCACATCGGGAACGGTCAGCGCGCCGATGACGGCGACGATGCTCGTCGCCGTCGACATCTCGAAGTAGATGCCGTGTTGAGCGCTCAACCGAGCCCGGACCCAGTGTCCGCTCCGCCCCAGCGCGGAGACGTCGATCGGGACTCGGAGGCGATCGGTGTCGACGATGTCGGGGAACGCATCGAAACCGTCGCTGATCACGGCGAAGCGGGTGTCGGCGCGCAGGCGGTCTCGCAGGGCGCCCGCAGCCGCGAGCGCATCGCCGATGCGCTCCTCGCCGAGCACGAGCGCGCGCCTCGTCTCATCGAGGGACCCCATGAGGAGACTGCTCATCGACGTCGAGGCCGTCATCGAATACGCCCGCTCCACGAGCGGCTCGAGGCGCTCGGCGAACGGCCCCTGTCCGAGATGGAGCATCGCGGACTGGGTGAGCGAACCGGCGAGTTTGTGCGTGCTCGAGACGACGAGATCGGCGCCGAGGCGCGCCGGCGACCCCGGCAGCCCCGGGTGGAATCCGAAGTGAGCGCCCCATGCACCGTCGACGATGAGCGCCGCGTCGTGGGAGTGGGCGACCCCCGCGAGTGCTGCGACATCCGCCGTCGACCCGAAGTAGCTCGGAGACACGACATATACGCTCGCCGCGGGGCGCCCCGCCTTCGATTCTCGAGTGAGCGCAGCGTCGAGCGCGGCCGGCGTCAGTCCGTGCGCGATGCCGTGACGAGCATCGATCTCGGGCTTTACGAACGCGGGGGTGAGCCCTGCGAGCAGCACCCCATCGGTGAAGCTCGAGTGCATGCTGCGCTGCACGAGCACGTGTTCGCCGAGGCTGCGCACTGCGATGGCGGCGGTGCGGTTCGCCTGCGACGCCCCATTCGTCAAGAACCAGGTGCGGCGTGCGCCCCAGGCCTCGGCGGCGAGCTGCTGCGCCCTCGCGAGCGGCGACTGATCGCCGAGGTCGATGCCCTCGAGCATGAGCGGGATGTCGACGGCCGCGGCTCGTGCGCCGAGCAGATCGAAGAGGTGCTCGCCGCCGTGCTCCGCGCCGGTGCCGTGGCCGGGCACCATGAGCGACATGGGCCGCGAATCGGCGAAGCGCTGCAGCGCCTCGGCGTACGGTGCGCTCCGCTGCGCCTCTGCGATACTCGCCACGGTGCGATTCGAGTCGACTTCCGCGGCCGCGCCTCCCGACACGATGGCGCTCGCGGCTTCGTTGCCCAGAGGCGAGTGGCGGGGGTCGATCCGCGTTTCCTGATCCAGCATTCCTCCAGATTGGCCGCTCATGGGTGCTCCCAGAAACCCGCATTCGGCTTTCGGGAGTCATATACTGTATGGATCACAGCGGGGTGACTCCCCTGGTCGATCCAGAAGATCCGAGGTGCTCAGTGCTCGATTTCCGACAGTTGCAGGCGCTCAGTGCGGTCGCCTCGGAAGGATCCGTCGCTCGCGCAGCCAAGCGGCTCGGGTGGAGTCAGCCGACCGTCGACTACCACCTCCGCAACCTCGACCGGCTCGTCGGAACCGATCTCACGACGCGCAGCACGCGCGGCAGCAAGCTCACGACGGCCGGCAGCCTCATGCTCGAACGCGGCGGTGAGATGCTGAGTCTGGCCGATCGGGCGTTGACGGACGTGCGAGATCTGGCTCAGCTGGGCAAGATCCGCTTGCGCTTCGGCACCTTCCCGACCGCCGCGTCGCGGCTCCTGCCGGGCATCGCATCGCGCGTCGCCGAACTCGGCATCGAGCTCGATGCCACGCTCGAGGAGCTCGCTCCGCTCATCACCCGAATCAATCAGCACACGCTCGACGCAGCGCTCGTCTACGCGGCGGGCGGCTATCGCCTGCCGTTCCGGTCGGAAGTGCACACGACGCACCTGTTCACCGACCCCATGCTGCTCGCGCTGCCGGCCTCGCACCCGGCGGCCGCGCAGCCGTCGTTCGATCGCCGCAGTCTGCTCGCTCTCGCCGGAGACAGCTGGGTCATGGGTTCGACGCCCGGCGACACGCTCGACGATCTGGTGCGCGAGGTCTTCGAGTCGGAGGGCATGCAGGTGAATGTGGCGATCCGCACCGATGACTACTCGGTCGTGCTGGGACTCATCGCGGCAGGCATGGCCGTGGCACTGGTGCCGAGCCTCGTGAGCTTCAACCCGCCCGACGGCGTGGCCCTGCGGCCGATCGACGACCCGCTGTTCGCACGCGAACTACTGCTCGCCGCCCCGGCGGGGCCCGGAGGCCCCTCCGCGGCGGTACGACAACTCGCCGAGGCCGTGCGGCGGTCGATCGGCGCGCTCGGGTGAGCCCGCGGGATCAGTGACCGGCGTGCACCGGCGCGTCGCCCTCGACGGGCTTCGTCACGAAGAACGACAGCGCGACCGGCACGAGCGCGATGCACGCAGCCGTGAAGAACGCCATGTTCGCTCCCGGTGCCCCCGCATCGGCGACCGACAACCCCTCGGCCTCGCCCGCGTGCAGTGCGCTCGAGTAGATCGAGATCAGCACCGCGGTGCCCGCTGCTCCGCCGACCTGCTGCAGCGTGTTCAGCACGGCGGAGCCGTGGGAGTAGAGCGAACGATCGAGGGACCCGAGCGACGCCGAGAACAACGGCGTGAAGGATCCCGCGAGGCCGAGCGACATCGCGATCTGCACGAGCATGAGGAACCACATCGGCGTGTGCGTTCCGACCGTCGAGTAGACGAACATCGCCGCGGCGATGAGCATCGTGCCCGGAATGAGCAGCGTGCGCGGCCCGCGAGCATCGTAGAGGCGGCCCATGACGGGCCCGAGCACGCCCATCAGCACGGAGCCGGGGAGCAGCACCAGGCCGGCCGCGGTCGGGTCGAGCCCGGCGACGTTCTGCAGGTACAGGGGCAGCAGCGAGAACGTGCCGAACATCGCGAGGGAGATGATCGCCATGATGATGACGGCGAGAACGTAGTTGCGGGAGGCGAAGACGCGGAGATCGAGCAGCGCGTCGTTCTTCTTCTGCAGCGCGAGCTGGCGCCAGACGAAGACGGCCAGGAAGAGAACGCCGACCGCGATGATGAGCGCCGGCGGCACGGCGACGGACGTGGACGCACCGTGGCCGCCGAGCTGGCTGAGCCCGAAGACGACGCCGCCGAAGGCGAACGCCGACAGCACGATGGAGAGCACGTCGATCGGCGCGTGCGTCGTCTCACCGAGGTTCGTCATCCACTTCGCGCCGAGCAGCAGCGCGATGACCGCGATCGGCAGGATGATTCCGAAGAGCCAGCGCCACCCGAGCGTGTCGAGCACGACGCCCGAAAGGGTCGGGCCGAGCGCGGGGGCGAGACTGATGACGAGACCGACGCGCCCCATCATGCGCCCGCGCGAGCGCGCGGGGACGACGTTCATGACGGTCGTCATGAGCAGGGGCATCATGATGCCCGTGCCCGCCGCCTGCACGACGCGCCCGGCGAGGAGCGCCGGGAAGCCGGGCGCCACGAGGCAGATCGCGGTGCCGAGCACGAAGGTGCCGATGGCCGCGAGGAACACCTGACGGGTCGTGAAGCGCTGCAGCAGGAACCCGGTGGTGGGAATCACGACGGCCATGGTGAGCATGAACGCGCTGGTCAGCCACTGGCCGAGCTCCGGCGGGATGTCCAACGTCCGGTTGAGTTCGGGGATGGCGATCGCCATCGTCGTCTCATTGAGAATGGCGACGAACGCGGCGACGAGCAGCAACCAGATCACCCGCATGCCTGCGGGGTCGATCTGGTCGTCTGCGGGTTTCGGCAGCCGAATGGAAGCGGTGTCGGATGTCAAGAGTGAAGACTCCTCGAGAGGACGGAGCTGCCCCGGGCCAGGAGCGCGCGCAGCTCCTCGTAGGCAGACGTATCAGTCTAACCGGGTGCGCGCCGCTTCCATTCCCCCGTTCTGAGATTGTTCACGCGCTGAACGGATCGCCGACGCGCGCGAGGAACTCCCGCGTCTCGGGCCGCTGCGGATTCTCGAAGATCTGCTCGGGGGTGCCGGATTCGATGATCACGCCGTCCTTGAGATACACGACGCGGTCGGCGACCCGACGCGCGAACGACATCTCGTGCGTCGCCATGACGATGGTCGAACCGGAGGTCTTCAGCTCGCTGACGAGGTCGAGCACTTCGCCCACGAGCTGCGGGTCGAGAGCACTGGTGATCTCGTCGAGCAGAAGCAGCTCGGGATTCGTGGCGATGGCACGGACGATGGCGACGCGCTGCTGCTGACCGCCCGAGAGACGGTCGGGGTACTCCCCGGCCTTGTCGCCGAGCCCGATGCGCGCGAGCAGCTCGAGACCGCGCCGCTCGGCCTCGGCCCGCGAGGTGCCGAACACCTTGCGCATGGCGAGCACGACGTTCGCGAGCACCGTCATGTGCGGGAACAGGTTGTAGTGCTGGAACACGACGCCGATCCTCGCCCGCACCGCATCGACGTTCATGCGCGGGTCCGTGATGTCGTCGCCCGCGAGCATGATGCGCCCGTCGTCGACCTGCTCCAGCAGATTGATGGTCTTCAGCAGCGTCGATTTGCCGGATCCGGACGCCCCGATGAGCACGACCGCCTCGTGCTGCTGCACGGTGAGATCGATGCCGCGCAGCACGTGCTGGTCGCCGAAGCGCTTGTGCACGCCCTGCACGTCGAGCACGCCGCGGGTGCCCGGATCCTGCGCGCTCATACGACGCCTCCGATCTGCTCGCGGCGCTGCGCGCGAGCCGTCAGCCAGTCGGTCAGTCTGATGAAGGGCAGCGACAGCAGCACGAAGAGGAGACCGGCGAGCACGTACGGTGTGAAGTTGTAGCTCGACGCGACTTCGATCTGGGCAGCCCGGATCGCGTCGACGGCGCCGAGCACCGAGATCAGTCCGACGTCCTTCTGCATCGACACGAAATCGTTCATGAGCGCGGGGGTCACCTTGCGCACCGCCTGCGGCATCACGACGAGCCTCAAGGTCTTCGCGTGGCTGAGCCCGAGCGATCGGGCCGCGAGCCGCTGAGACGGGTGCACGGCATCGATGCCCGCCCGCAGCACCTCGGAGACGTACGCGGAGTAGCAGAGGATCAGCGCGACCGTTCCCCAGAACTGCGCGGGGAGGCGGCCGGTGAGTTCGAGCCCCGGAATGCCGAAGCCGACGAGGTAGAGCACGAGCAGCACGGGGATGCCGCGGAAGAGATCGGTGTAGCCCGCAGCGATCAGCCGCAGGGGCGTGAAGACCGGCCCCTTCAGCGTGCGCGCGATCGCGAGCAGCGTGCCGAGAATCGCGACGCCGATCGCGGCGACGAAGAGCACCTGGATGTTCAGCCAGAGGCCCGTGATCACGCGCGGGAACGCCTCGATCGCGATGGCGGGGTCGAAGAACGTCTCGCGCACCGCATCCCAGCCGGGGCTGTTGACCAGCACCAGCACGAGAGCCGCCGCGAACACCAGTGTGCTCGCGATGCTGACGAGGATCGACTGGCGCTTTCGAGCGCGCCGATATCCGCGCCGTTCGAGCTCGATGGGGCTGGGCGCGAACTCCTGCCCCGAATGCTGGAGCCTTGCGGACTGCCGGGCTTCGCTCACGCCGCGACTACTTCAGTACCGGGGCGCCCTGATCGGCGATCCACTCGGCGGCGAGATCGTCGAGGGTGCCGTTCTCGCGCAGGGTGTCGACGGCCTCGGAGACGTCGGCGGTGAGCGACGAGTCCTTCGGCAGCACGAACGCGAACTCGTCCCCGCCCTCGGCGGAATCGAGCTGGCCGACGATGACGCCGTCGTCGAGCTGGGCATCGCGCACGTAGAAGGCTCCGGGCAGGTCGGTGACGAGCGCGTCGATGGTGCCGTTCTGCAGCGCAGCGACCGCGTCATCGACGCTGTTGAAGACCTGCAGGTCGGTGTTCGGCGCGATCACGTCTTCGGCGACGGTGAGCGAGGTCGTGCCCGATGCGACTCCGAGCGCCGCATCCTTGAGGTCGGCGATGCTCGTGGCCTCGGCCGCCTCGGTGCCGCCTGCCGCCACGACGGCCTGCGTGGTCTCGTAGTACGGGGTCGAGAAGTCGACGGCGCGCTCTCGTTCCTCGCTCACCGAGAACTGCTGGATGTTGAGGTCGAAGTCCTTCGGTCCGGGCGCGATCGCCGCATCGAAGCTCGTGCGCACCCACTCCACGTCGCCCTTCGCGAACCCGAGTTCCTCGGCGACCGCGTACGCAACGGCGGCCTCGAAGCCCTCGCCGCTCTCCGGCGCGTCATCGATGACCCAGGGGGCGTAGGCGGGCTCGCCCGTTGCGATGGTGAGCTTGCCCTCGGTGACGGGAGCGGCTCCGGCCTCCTCGCCGGCGTCGCCTCCTCCGCTCGTGCACGCCGAGAGCGCGAGAACGGTGGCGGCGCCGATGGCGACGGCAGCAGCGAAACGGGACTGACGGGACATGGAGACTCCTTGGCTTTCAGGTGAGGGCGCAGGGTCGTGCACCGTCGAACGACGTTCATTATATGAGACATTGCGGGGCGCGATTCGCCACGCGCGCCCGGGCCCGCGTCAGCAGCGGAACTTCTCGATACCGCCCACGATCGTGCGACGCGCACGGCCGGCACCGGCCTCCACGAGTTCCGCGAGCGACGCGTCCGGATCGTGCACGGGGAGATCGAAGAACGCGAGATCGGCCATGGCACCGACTCCGAGCTGTCCGATCCGACGCTTCCCCACGTTCAACCCCAGCGCCGTGGCGCCTCCGAGAGTCGCGGCGCCGAGCAGGCGCTGATGCAGATCGTCGGCTCGGTACCCCTGCTCGCGGGCCACGCGGTACAGCTTGGCCACATCCGCGAGCAGGTCGAGCGAAGGCGACGACGAGAGCGAGTCGGTGCCGACGGCGATCGCGTTGCCCTCGCGCAGATACGCTGCGACCGGAGGCATGTCGAGCCCGATGACCTCGTTCGAGCGCGGGCAGAGCGCGACGCTCGTGCCGCGCGCCCGCAGCAGCGCCCGATCCTCCGCGCTGACGTACACGCCGTGCGCGATGTGGCAGTCGGGGCCGAGCACGCCGAGGTGGTCGACGAACTGGGTCGAGGAGACCCCGATGCCGTGCGAGCGGAGCGCCCGGAAGCTGTCGGCGCCGAGCTCCGGCCACGCGCCGTGGCCCCCCGGGCCCGCTCCGACGTAGCCGTCGATGCCGTCGAACTCCCGCTCCATATGGGCCTCGGCCAGGTGGATGTGCAGGCGCAGTCCCTCCTCGCGCACGATGTCGGGAAGTTCGAGGAGCGGCTGCACCTCGAGCGAGTACGGGGCGTGCGGTGAGACGCCGGCTCCGGGGGGCGTCGGAATCTGGCGGATCTGCTCTCGCACGGCGGCCTTGGCCTCCGGCGTCCAGTCGGTGTTGCTCGCTCCGTACACCTCCCAGTAGGCGATGCCGTGCATTCCGGCGTCGTGAAGCGCGCCGAGCGCCTCGCGGTCGGTGACGACGTCGGCTGCTGCGGTCACGCCCGCTGCGAGCGACAGCTGCGCCCCCTCCGCGGCCGCCGAGCGCCAGTCGTGCGAGTCTCGGGCGTAGACCTCGTCGAAGGCGTCGCCCCAATGGTCGAAGCCCGAGTAGTTCCGCGCTGCGACCTCGCGCATGCCGGTGTACTGCAGGTGCGTATGCGCGTTCACGAGACCGGGCGCCAGCACGCCGTCCCAGTGCTCCTCGCGGAACTTCTTGCCGCGTTGCGCGAGCACTTCGAGCACCCAGCGCCGATCGCCGACGTGCAGGATGTGCTCTCCCTGCACCGCGACGGCGCCGTCGACGATTCGCGGGCTGGTGACGGGGAAGACGAGCGCGGCGCTGTAGACGACGACGGGAGCTGCGGGGTTCACTCGCAAGAGTCTAGAGCGTCGGAGTCCGGTCGATCGCCGTGCCGTCCCGCTGCGCGTGCGACCGGTAGCGGTGCACCGCCCAGGGCTGAGCGGCTCCCCCGGCCCGTTTCATCCGGGGCTCGGGGTCGACTCCGCCGCCGCGCGCCTCGAGTGCCGCAGCCGCGACGCGACGCTCGTCGGATTCGGAGAGCCGATGCACACCCGCTGCAGCGCCCGGCTTCATAAGTCGTACGAGCGCGGCGACCTGCGTGGCGAACGAGAGATCCATCACCTCGATGGGGTTGCCCTCGCCAGCGGTGTAGTTGACGCCGCCGCCCTGGGCGAGCACGAGCACCGCGCGATCGTCGTGCGGCGCCGGAGCACGCCACTCCGAAACGCTCGGTGCGATCTCGCGCTCGGCCCACCCCGTTGCACGCATCTCGTCGATCGCGATCTCGTCGTCGATTCCACCCGCGACCGCGATGACGGCGCCGTCGCGCAGCATCGACATCGCGTGCGCATCCACCGTGTGCCACACGCCGGTGGCGCTGACCACGACGTCGGCCCGCGCGAGCGCTGTCTCCCGCGGAGCCGCTTCGTGACCGTCGTGCAGGGCGGTCAGGGCTCGTACCGGGTCCTGCTCCACGACGACTACCTCGGCCCCGAGCGCTGCGGCGAACCTGGCGACCCCCTGGCCGACGGGCCCGTAGCCCACGACCGCCCACCGCGCGCCGGCAATGCCCGAATACGGAAGCACCTCGTTCGCGTCGTCGAGCACATCCGCGATCGCGAAGACGCACGACTGCCCCGTACCGATGAGATTGTCGAAGTCGGTCTTCGTTCGCGCGTCGTTCACGGCGATCACGGGGATCCGCAGATCTCCGAGCGCTTCCATCTCGCGCACGGGTCGCACGCCGCTCGTCGTCTCCTCCGCCGCCCCGTGCAGTCGGGAGAGCGCAGCCGGGCGCTCGCTGTGCGCGAGCCTGATGAGATGCGCGCCGTCGTCGATGAGGTATTCGGGCCCCCAGTCGAGGATCGCGGCAGCGTGCTCCGCGTCCACGATCGAGGCGGGTCGCCCGTGATCCGCCTTCCGAGGAGCGAACACCGCGATGCGTTCATCGCGCGCGAGTTCCTCGGCGATCTCGGGGTCGGTCTCGGAGACCGCGCTGAACACCGCGACAGAGCATCCGGCGTCCGCTAGCAGGCGGGCGAAGGCGGCCGTCTTCGGCTCGAGCACCAGGCTCACTCCGATGCGCACCCCTCGACGCGTCGCACCGGCGCCGAGCTGTTCGGCAAGTCGCGCGGTCGCAGGCATCCCTGCCGCGGCCCAGGCGATCCGCGAGTCCGCGCTGATGCCCCTGTGCGAGTGCATGCTCCCGTCGAGCCCCACCGTGAGACCCGCGAGCCCGCGTGCCGGCTCCAGCCCGGTTCCGCCCGTGCGATCCGCCGCTTCGCCCGCTCGGTCCACGAAGGCGAAGTCCACGCCGTCATCGCGGTGCCGGAGTCGCGCACCCATGCGTCGCAGCGCCGTCGTCAACAGCGCGCGGGCGTCAGCGTCGGTGACATCGACGGATGCCGTGGACCCGGTGATGAGCCGATTGCCCGCGCGCGCGGCAGCCCGGATCGCGCGTTCCACAGCGAGACTCGGAGTTCCATCGCCCCGCGGCGCTCCCGCGTGATGCTGCGACTCCCTCGCACATGCCGATTCTGCAGCTCCGATCACTGCTCTGCTCCCTCTGCCTCGTCGGTGGTTTCGCGCTCACCGCTCGTCTTCCACGCCTCGCACGCCGCGTCCGCGTCAGCCGGCAGATCGAGGGCCGCGCGAGCCTCGGCCGCAGCGGTCCCGATGCCGTCCGCACCCTCCCACTGGTACTCCACGATCTGCTCTACCGGGAGTTTCGCGACCTGTTCCGCTTGTTCACGATCTGTGACGAGTGTTTCGGCGACGTCGGCCACGGGGTCTCTCGCGGCGTCGGGCCAGGTGCGCTCACTCGACGTGAGCGAGGACGCTGCAGCTCCACTCCGATCCGCCACGTTCGTCATGGCGTCGGCGAATGCAGACGTGCTGGTCTCGCCGCCGCGCTGGGCAGCGAGTCTCAGTCGGTCGAGCTCGACGTCGGCGATATCCCACGCCTCGTTCACGGGGCACACCGCTTCGAGATACACCTCCGCGGCGCGAGTGAGCGAGAGGGCCTCCGGCTCGGGCTCCGGTTCCGCACATCCCGCAGCGCTGACCATGAGCGCGGTCGTTCCCAGCAGAGCGAGGGTTCGGCGGGCTCGGCGCATTCTCCGACAATACCGCTGCTCGCGGCCGGTGACCGACCTCCCCTTCAGCACGGTCGCGGGATAGGGTGGCTGCATGGCGAGATATCTGAATGAAGCTGGGGCCGCTGCGGACGGATTCACCATCTCCCACGAGCCCGACCGCAGCCGCTACGTGATCACTGCGAGCGGCGCCGACGGTTCGCGCATTGTCGGCGAAGCGCACTACTCGCTGCGGGGCGAGGACGTCATCGACTTCGATCACACCGTCGTCGAGCCGGCCTTGCGCGGCACCGGGCTCTCGGGCCTGCTCGCGCAGCGTGCGGTGACCGGCGAAGCCGTCGGCGAGCGACGCATCGTGGCCTCGTGCTGGTTCATCGACGGCTACCTGCAGCGGCACCCCGAACTGATCGAGGCGTCAGAGGAGTCGTAGCCGGGAGGCTCGGCGCGCCTCTGCGCGCCTCAACGCGCCTCGGCGACGCGCGGGCCAGTGCCGTGTTCCGTGCGGTGATCAGAAGGGGTGCCGTGCGTCGTCAGGGCTGCTCCGCGCGGCCGCGAGGCTCGGGCCGGGAGCCGCAGCGGGTGACG